>NZ_JBLYNV010000037.1:0-54392 GCF_049310165.1 Endozoicomonas sp. ALE010
AATCCGGGGACTGGAAAACAGCAACTGTTACCGAGATCACTGCTGGGGAGGAAACCACAGGCTCAGCCACGATGATAGCCCGCGAAGTTGAACGAATGCTGGGCGAAGGGCTTGCCGGTATGGTCAACGCGGTGGCCGATCAGGTGGAATCACTTCTGCAAAAACACCCATACATTACTGCCGAAGCCGTGCTTGGGGAATTGACCCAGAAAGGGATACACGACGGTGCTGCATGGGTAGGTGAGCTGGTGAATGGCCTGTTTGCCGGTGATGCCCGGGTTGTGTCCAGGGTAATTGATAAGTTAACCGAGCAGGCAGAGTCGCTGGTGCAGACCCTGGCGAATCACGGGCTTGGCTGGTTATCAACCGTGGATCAGGCAACGGGGCAGCAGAACCTGGAAGTCGTAAAGGAGATCCTGGTTCGCCGTGGAAATACCCTGGTAGAACCACTGCTGACCGGCGTGACGGGCGAAGCAGCGGCACTCGGAAATCAGGCATCAGAATCCACCGCGCTCAGAAACGCCGTGATGCCGTTCGTACAGGACCAGGTTCAGAAAGGTCACGTACTGGAACGGCTGGCCGCTTACGGAGTCGATGCGCTGGTAAACAGTGTCAGCCAGCATAAGGACAACCTTGCAGAGGATGTAAAAGCACTGACCCGGGCAAGCATGGACAAAGCCCTACCGGAACTGGAACAGCTTCTCCATAGACGGTTGCAAGCCCTGAGTACTGCGATGGAAAAGGGGGCAGACGATATGCACGGTGTTGTGGCTGACCTGCGCCAGGTGGCAAAAGCGCAGAAGCCAGAGGAAAAGCCCGGTAGCGGTGATAAAAAAACGACAACTGATCAGCAAAATCAACAGGATCATTGGCAGGATGCCCGTCAGGCCGTTGCTGATCAGTTGGGTAACCTGGCTGATGAAACCATCGACCTGGTCATTAAAAAAAGTGGTCAGTTGGAGGCGGTCAAGCCGATTCTGGTGGGCAGTATCCGTGAGGTTATGGATCTTGTCGTCAAAGAAGGGGCACTGTTTGTCGCGAGGCAGAACGGTGAGCAATGTGACGACGTGAATGCCTTAGAGGGCAGCACGGCGCTGACCGAACAATTACCGACGTTTCTGACCACAGCCTCTGTTGAATTAATGGTTGAACTGCTGAGTGACCGTTTGCAATCCGGGGACTGGAAAACAGCAACTGTTACCGAGATCACTGCTGGGGAGGAAACCACAGGCTCAGCCACGATGATAGCCCGCGAAGTTGACCGAATGCTGGGCGAAGGGCTTGCCGGTATGGTCAACGCGGTGGCCGATCAGGTGGAATCACTTCTGCAAAAACACCCATACACTACTGCCGAAGCGGTGCTTGGGGAATTGACCCAGCAAGGGATGCACGACGGTGCTGCATGGGTAGGTGAGCTGGTGCACGGTCTGTTTGCCGGTGATGCCCTGGTCGTGTCCAGGGTAGTTGATAAGTTAACCGAACAGGCGGAGTCGCTGGTGCAGACCCTGGCAACTCACGGGCTTGGCTGGTTATCAACTGTGGATCAGGCAACGGGGCAGCAAAACCTGGAAGTCGTAAAGGAGATTCTGGTTCGCCGTGGGAATACTCTGGTAGAACCACTGCTGACCGGCGTGACGGGCGAAGCAGCAGCACTTGGAAATCAGGCATTAGAATCCACCGCACTCAGAAACGCCGTGATGCCGTTCGTACAGGACCAAGTTCAGAAAGGCCACGTACTGGAACGGCTGGCCGCTTACGGAGTGGATGCGCTGGTAAACAGTGTCAGCAAGCATAAGGACGACCTGGCAGGGGATGTAAAAGCACTGACCCGGGCAAGCATGGACAAAGCCCTACCGGAACTGGAACAGCTTCTCCATAGACGGTTGCAAGCCCTAAGTACTGCGATGGAAAAGGGGGCAGACGATAAGCAAGGCGTTGTGGCTGACCTGCGCCAGGCGGCGAAAGCTCAGAAGCCAGAGGAAAAGCCCGGCAGCGGTAATAAGAAAACGACAGCGGACCATCAAAATCAACAGGATCACTGGCATGATGCCCGTCAGGCCGTTGCTGATCAGTTGGGTAATCTGGCTGATGAAGCCGTCGACCTGGTCATTACACAGAGTGGTCAGTTGGAAGCGGTCAAGCCGATCCTTGAGGACAGTATCCGTGAGGTTATGAACCTTGTCGTCAAAGAAGGGGCGCTGTTTACCGCGAGGCAGAACGGTGAACAATGTGACGACGTGAATGCCTTAGAGGGCGGCACAGCACTGACTGCACAATTACCGGCGTTTCTGACCACAGCCACGGTTGAATTAATGGTTGAACTGCTGAGTGACCGTTTGCAATCCGGAGACTTGAAAACAGCAACGGTTACCGAGATCACTGCCGGGGAGGAAACCGCAGACTCAGCCAAGATGATAGCCCGCGAAATAGACCGAATGCTGGGCGAAGGGCTTGCCGAGATGGTCAACGCGGTGGCCGATCAGGTGGAATCACTTCTGCAAAAACACCCATACATTACTGCCGAAGCGGTGCTTGGGGAATTGACCCGGCAAGGGATACACGACGGTGCCGTCTGGGTGGGTGAGCTGGTGAACGGCCTGTTTGACGGTGATGCCCGGGTCGTGTCCAGGGTAGTTGATAAGTTAACCGAACAGGCAGAGTCGCTGGTGCAGACCCTGGCGACTCACGGGCTTGGTTGGTTATCAACCGAGGATCAGGCAACGGGACAGCAAAACCTGGAAGTCGTAAAGGAGATCCTGGTTCGCCGTGGGAATACTCTGGTAGAACCACTGCTGACCGGCGTGACGGGCGAAGCAGCGGCGCTCGGAAATCAGGCATCAGAATCCACCGCGCTCAGAAACGCCGTGATGCCGTTCGTACAGGACCAGGTTCAGAAAGGTCACGTACTGGAACGGCTGGCCGCTTACGGAGTCGATGCGCTGGTAAACAGTGTCAGCAAGCATAAGGACGACCTTGCAGAGGATGTAAAAGCACTGACTCGTGCAAGCATGGACAAAGCCCTACCGGAACTTGAAGGGCTCCTGCACACAAGGTTACAAGCCTTGGCCGCCGCAATGAAAAAGGTGCCAGAGGATAAGCGTGACGTTGTGGCTGACTTGCGCCTGGCGGCAAAAGCTCAGAAGCCAGAGGAAAAGCCCGGCAGCGATAATAAGCAAACGACAGCGGACCATCAAAATCAACAGGATCACTGGCATGATGCCCGTCAGGCTGTTGCAGAGGAGCTGGGTAACCTGGCTGATGAAGCCGTCGACCTGGTCATTACACAAAGTGGTCAGTTGGAAGTGGTCAAGCCGATCCTTGAGGACAGTATTCGTGAGGTTATGGAGCTTTTCGTCAAAGAAGGGGCACTGTTTGTCGCGAGGCAGAACGGTGAACAATGCGACGACGTAAATGCCTTAGAGGGCGGCACGGCGCTGACCGAACAATTACCGGCGTTTCTGACCACAGCCACGGTTGAATTAATGGTTGAACTGCTGAGTGACCGTTTGCAATCCGGAGACTGGAAAACAGCAGCCGTTACCGAGATCACTGCCGGGGAGGAAACAGCAGACTCAGCCAAGATGATAGCCCGCAAAATAGACCGAATGCTGGGCGAAGGGCTTGCCGAGATGGTCAACGCGGTGGCCGATCAGGTGGAATCACTTCTGCAAAAACACCCATACATTACTGCCGAAGCCGTGCTTGGGGAATTGACCCGGCAAGGGATACACGACGGTGCTGCATGGGTAGGTGAGCTGGTGAATGGCCTGTTTGCCGGTGATGCCCGGGTCGTGTCCAGGGTAGTTGATAAGTTAACCGAACAGGCAGAGTCGCTGGTGCAGACCCTGGCGACTCACGGGCTTGGCTGGTTATCAACCGAGGATCAGGCAACGGGACAGCAAAACCTGGAAGTCGTAAAGGAGATTCTGGTTCGCCGTGGGAATACTCTGGTAGAACCACTGCTGACCGGCGTGACGGGCGAAGCAGCAGCACTTGGAAATCAGGCATTAGAATCCACCGCACTCAGAAACGCCGTGATGCCGTTCGTACAGGACCAGGTTCAGAAAGGCCACGTACTGGAACGGCTGGCCGCTTACGGAGTGGATGCGCTGGTAAACAGTGTCAGCAAGCATAAGGACGACCTGGCAGGGGATGTAAAAGCACTGACCCGGGCAAGCATGGACAAAGCCCTACCGGAACTGGAAGGGCTCCTGCACGCAAGACTGCAAGCACTGGCCGCCGCAATGAGAAAGCGTTCAGAGAATAAGCACGACGTAGTGGCTGACCTGCGCCAGGCGGCAAAAGCGCAGAAGCCAAAGGAAAGGGCCGGAGATGTTGCTGTCACCAGTGTGAAGAAAACGACAACTAACCATCAAAAACAGCAGAACCACTGGCATGATGCCCGTCAGGCCGCAGCAGAGCAGGCCGGCGAAATGGTCGGCGATTTAATCAAGCTGACCATCGATGAAACAAAACAACTGGAAGTGGCCAGGTCAATTCTGTCTGACAGCTTTGGCAAGGTTATCAAGGTCGCCGTTCAAGAAGGTGCCGGGTTTGTTGCCAAACACCATGGCATGCCGTCTGGCAACCACCAGAGCAACGGTGTTGTGCTGTCCGGGGATAGCATCGCTAAACTGACCGGCGTCGTATCACCATTCCTTACGACAAACGTTGTCGAAAGTATCACCGAAAAGCTGTTGTCTGCTGCCTGGCAACAACAAACTGTGAGTGACGTAAAGAAGGCAGCTGAACAAGCACTGGTACCGGCTAGCCCGGATAAAGTGCATTTGCCCGCTTCGACACAGAAGCCGCAAACTGTCGGGCAGGTAGCTTCGGGTCAACGTACGACTATTGGCACCGAAGTTGATGACATGCTGAAAACAGGCCTGGCCGAGATGCTGCACAGCGGTGCAGACCAGCTGGAAGCGGTTCTGGAAGGTCTGCCTTACGACAGTGTGAAAGCAATGGCCAGTGACCTGACATTGCAGGGGATCGCTGATGGCACCAGGTGGCTGGACGTACTGGCAACCGGTCTGTTTGCTGATAATGAGGTGGTCGTCCCCAGGGTGATTGATGCCATTACCGAGCAGGCGGTGGTGACCCAGCAGGCGGTCATTGACGGTGTGCTTGGCTGGCTGGCTAAAGAAGATACCACGACAGAACAGCAGCCGAACCGGCAGAAATTGCTGGATATTCTTGTGCGCAGATTGAATGGCCTGGTTGTACCGACAGTGACGGGTACTTCCGGCCTGGTCGCAGAGAGCGTACAGCAGACATCACAGTCCCGGACTCTCAGGGATGCAGTGCTTCCTTTCCTGCAGAATCAACTCAACAGGGGACAGGTACTGGAACAACTGGCCGGTTACGGTGTGGATCAACTGTCAGGCTGGATACGTCAGCATAGAACGGTGCTCCGGCACGATGTGGAAGTCCATGTTCGGGCAATGATGCAACAGGCGGCCCCGGAGCTGGAATCCATCCTGCATGATCGGCTGGCGACTCTGCGCTCTGCGGTCAACGATAGTCAGCAGGATAAGGGTGACGTAGTCGCTACCCTGCGCAGGGCTGCTGAAACAATAGCACCTGCTCAAGGGGTGAATACAGCCACTGAGAAAGACGGCCACTCTCGTCAGTCTCAAGTGATGGATGACCTGATACCCGACCTGAGCAAGGGCATTACGGAAGTGATTACTCAAGGCGCTGATATCTTCCGTCGTAAGGCATGGGCAGACAATCTGCGGTTGAAATCCGGGAACGACGCAGATAGCTCCAGAATGTCTATTTTCCCAATCGTTCTTCCCCATGTTCAGCGAATGGTTAAGGAAGCGGTGAGTGCCGGGACTGAATACGGTATCGGGACGCTTGCAGAACCATCCGATGGCAATGCGGCTGGCATTACCGAAGCCGTCAACCTCCATGTGCAAAGTCTTACGGCTAATTATTTAGGCCAGGCGGTTGCCGATGCGATTGAGGGTATGGCTACTGCCGTTTATAACAATGCAGACGGCATCCAGAGCGCAATTGAGGCGCTTTTGAAGAATGTGAATGTCGGAGCTCCAGCACCAATGGACCTGGAGGCATTATTAATGCCGCATATTGATGGTGCTATCGATAAGGCCCTGAATCATGGCCAGGGTTTTATCCGGGAAAGCATGGAAAAATGGATCAAAGCCAATGCCCTGGCAGCGACACCGGAGCTGCATAAAGCCATTGATAAAATGTTAACGCATATGATGGCTAATGGGGGGGAATGGATTATCCGTCATCAACAAGGGGTTGAGTTAGAGGTTATCGAGCCAATAAAGAAGGCGATGGCCGAAACACTCAGGCAGGCTCAGGCGGATATTATTCAAAATATTGCTCTCTGGTTGAGTAACGACGCTAATTTACACCATTTCGTTGGAGTATTTACCGACCAGATTCGCACAACGGTTACCCGGGTTGTTGTCGATGCTGTGGCAAAGCAGGTTGCTGGAAAAGAGGGAGAGACAGAATGTAAACGTGCAGTTGATGATATGACGCCTTACCTGACCCCCATTATTGATCAGGTGTTGACCCGGGCTATGACTTACACGGGTAACTGGTGTTCTGGTTGGGTCCGGGATCATGGTGCCGACATCTCATCTCTGGTGAATCCCCTGATTGATAAAACCGTGGAGGAGGTTATGCCTTCCGTACGTCAGGCGGTTCAGGATAAAGCATTACTGCTGGCACGAAATAAAGCACAGGACATTGACTTCAATAAGTTGGCAGCAGAACTGGCGGCAGCTTTTGCCCACCGCTTTGATCCGGGTAAGATTACGTCTGGCGTTTTGCAGGTTCAACCAAAAAGCTGTGTGGCCAGGGAGCTCCCGAAAATTTTATGTTTCCTGATGCAGACGACGGAAACCTATGAGAGTTTGGGCGGAAACCTCAATGAACCGGTGAAGATTGACCGGGTCATCATTGATGGTCGGGTGTTTAAGAATATTCAGGCTTACCTGACGAAAATGAAGGATGGCTCTATTCAGATTCGCAAAATGGATCTGATATTTGAGAATGAAAATCAGGTTGATGTTGATATCGAAGTGACCGGAGTCACCATTTCCTATCAATTACCGGAAAAAAGCAAGTTGTACAAAGCCGCTCTATTAGCAGCTGCCCCTGCGATGAGCCCTGCCGATTTAGCCAGGAGTCTGCTGGAGACATTTACACCAGATCATATTGATTTCAATGTTGATCAAATTACGGGTGAGTTTCACGACAATATTCTGGACGGCCCCGGAGAAGATATTCTCAGTTTTGGCCTTAGCAACCTGAAACTCTCTCTTAACATACATAAGTATGCTCCAAGACCTTACATCGATATCAGTGCCGGGCCGCAGGATGGACATCCAACCATTGAATCAGTAAAAGTGAATCTGGCAGGCCATGGCCTGGTTGATCATGTCGAGGCGGATATTCACCTTGACCGACATCGCAATGGCTACGCTGATGTAACAACACTGCTGAAGCCCGACCGGTTGAGTCGTTTTGCCGGGTGGCTGATTGGCGGGCCTATTAAAGTCGATGCCAAAGTTGCTATTAACAATACCACAGGAACTCTGGATGATATTGAATCAATCCGTGTTCATGCCGGCCGTTTCGGTAAGGTATGTAAAGCCATGTTTAAAAATACGCTTAAGGCCTACAATCCCGGACTCACTTTGGCAGATGATGGCAAGGCGGTTATCAAGTTAAAGTTAACGCTATTCTCTGAAGAAAGGTCAAACCCGATTACCCGCTGGTTAGCCAAAACGGCCAATCGCATTCTGCAATTTTTCACCGTACCTGTTGCAATACCGATGTCGTTCAAAGGCGCTCCCTATACACCTGCCTTGGAAGGTGAAAGGGGAATTGGGTCATTTAATGCCCTGCGATTTATTAATGGCTTATTTAACCCCTGTCCTTTGTCCATTCACAGTGATACCCATGAAGAGCTGCTGAGTGCGCTGCGGACGGTATCAATCGATGAAAATCCAAAATATCATCTTATCCTGCTTGGTAAGGTCATTGATCAGGTGGTCAAAGAATTCCGGCTGGGTAATGCTCCGTCACACTCCATTCTGGCCAGGAAGATTCCATTGGAAAGTCTGGTTTTGCTGGTTAATCGTGTGAAGGGAAATGCAACTGGACCGCAGGATCTGTCCCGTCTGTTATTCCTGGTTGCCAACCTGGTGGAAGCACTTCCGGAAAGAGCGGTGCAACTGGTGAACAGATCCGGAGTTACCACTGAATCAGCGGGACAGCCCTACCTGTTGCATCTGATCTCTACCACACCCACCAGCTCCTGGCTGGCTAACCCGGAGGATGGCAAAGTGCTGGAGCCGATTTACCAGAGTTATCAATTCCAGCGCTTGCAGGAATTCTGGCAGAACAGTCAGAGTAATCCTGATGGCAGTATCTACAGTCCCGGCACTGAAAAACAGCCCGAACAAAAGTTTACTGAAGAGGTGGTAGGGACGGTACGTAAGCTGGTCGGTGACATGGATGTGCCCGATGACATCCGGTTGATGATGGCCCGGGACTTTGATTTTGCCAATAAGATGTTCGGAACAGGGGCTCCTGTAAAGCAGGATTTGCCGGTCAATTCCCGGGCAAATCCGTTGCCGCACTCTTCGCAGGGTGTATTGCCTGTTGGTCGTATAAAAGAGATGGACAGGTCAAAACGTCGGCTTAATGCCCCGGCAAATCCGAAGCTTTCGGAGGACTTTCCGGCCCTGGGAGGCTGACCGAGTAGATAAATAGCCAGGGCCTGTTGACGTTTCGTTGCGTGCTCAGCGGGACGCGCAGTCTGGCTCAGAAAGGCGTCAGATGCGCGAAAGACTTGTGCAGCGCGTAGTTATTCTACGCCAAGCAAGTCTGACAAAGCAGATGGCGCCTTTCTGAGCCACCCTTCGGGCGTATCAGGGCGCCCCTATGACTTCGTTGCGGCATTTTGAAAGGCAACCAGCCTTCCTGCAATGCCGCGCCTCGTCATAGGAGCGCCCTGATACGCTGAGCACGCAACGAAACGTCAACAGGCCCTAGTATGCTTCCAGGAAGAGCAGGCCCATGTAAACAACACATGCCAGCTTTGTATTAGTGCCTTTCTACGTACCTTTCCCTATATCTATGTTATTATCCAGACCAGTGATACTCTCTGGAAAAAGGGTACCTGTAAATAACAATTCATTAATTCTTAACTGTGCAGTTCTTCTACCTTCACCATTTTAACAACGCATGATAAGTAAGGAAGCCTGAGAGAAGTATGTCGAGCCAGATCACTATCGCGCTGTCCAAGGGGCGCATCCTGAAAGAGACTCTCCCTCTGTTGAAAACTGCGGGTATTGAGCCTGCGGAGGATCCGGATAAAAGTCGCAAACTGGTGATTGGTACCACGCATCCCCATGTAAACCTGCTGATTGTCCGCGCCAGCGATGTGCCAACCTATGTTGAGTACGGTGCCGCCGATATGGGCGTTGCTGGCAAGGATGTGCTGATGGAACACGGCTCCTCTGAGTTATATGAACCGCTGGATTTGAACATTGCCCGGTGCAAATTGATGACGGCGGGGAAGGTTGGCGCAGTACCATCTTCTGGCCGACTTAAGGTGGCGACGAAATTTGTCAATATTGCCAAGCAGTACTATGCCTCTCAGGGAATTCAGGCGGATATCATTAAACTCTATGGCTCCATGGAACTGGCTCCGCTGGTTGGCCTGGCGGATATCATTATTGATGTGGTGGATACCGGGAACACCCTGCGGGCCAATGGCCTGGAGCCTCAGGAGCTGATTGCTGAAATCAGTTCCAGAATGGTGGTCAACAGGGCATCCATGAAAGTGAAGTACAAAATGATTGGTCAGTTACTGGATCAACTGTCCAGAACCATTGCAGAAACCAATGCAGTTGAGGAACCAGCATGACGTCGGAAGTCGTAACCCCGGTTCAGCTGGATTTCAGCAGTCCGGCGTTTTCATCTCAGCTTGATGCCCTGTTGGCCTGGGAGTCTGTTTCAAACGACAGTGTCCTGCAGCAGGTGAAAGAAATTATTGCTCAGGTGCGCAGCCAGAAAGATCAGGCTGTGATGGCCTGCACCTGTCGTTTTGATCGACGTCAGGTCTCCAGTATGGATGAGCTGACTCTCGATGCTGAGCGTTTGCACCAGGCGCTCAACAGCATTCAGCCTGAGCAGCGGGCAGCGCTGGAAACCGCCGCAAAGCGGATTCGTGACTACCATCAGCATCAACAGCAAAGCTCCTGGAATTACCGCGAGAGCGACGGCACATTGCTTGGCCAGCAGGTGACCCCGATGGATCGAGTGGGACTTTACGTGCCCGGTGGCCGTGCATCCTATCCTTCATCGGTACTAATGAATGCCATACCAGCCTCGGTTGCCGGGGTGCCTGAGGTGGTGATGGTGGTTCCCGCACCAGACGGTGAGCTGAATGAACTGGTACTGGCGGCGGCCGCTGTTGCCGGGGTCAGTCGTGTATTTACCATCGGTGGTGCCCAGGCGGTGGCGGCACTGGCCTATGGCACGGAAACGATCCCGAAGGTGGACAAGATTGTCGGTCCCGGCAATATTTATGTCGCTACCGCCAAGCGGGAAGTGTTTGGTCAGGTGGGTATCGATATGATTGCCGGTCCGTCAGAAATACTGGTGGTTTGTGATGGCCACAGTAACCCCGACTGGATCGCCATGGACCTGTTCTCCCAGGCGGAACACGATGAAGATGCCCAGGCAATTCTGATCTCACCGGACCGGGCTTTTCTGGCGCAGGTGCAGGAGAGCATGAACCGATTGCTGCCAACCATGGAACGGCAGGATATTATCGCAGCGTCGCTTAATAAGCGCGGAGCCCTGATTGCCGTACCTGACCTGGCGGCGGCCTGTGAACTGATAAATCGCATCGCACCGGAACACCTTGAGCTATCCGTTGAAGAGCCCGAAAGCTGGCTGCCAGAGATACGCCATGCCGGTGCTATTTTTATGGGCCGATATACGGCAGAAGCCCTGGGTGATTACTGTGCAGGCCCGAACCATGTATTGCCCACATCAGGAACCGCACGCTTCTCTTCACCTTTGGGGGTGTATGACTTCCAGAAACGCTCTTCCGTGATTCAGTTTTCTGCTGACGGCGCGTCGGAAATGGGGAAAGTGGCTTCTGTTCTGGCCAGGGGGGAATCGCTGACGGCACACGCACGTTCTGCAGAGTATCGTATTAACCACGAGGCTGTCCGAGAATAGACTGCCCTACACGGCAACTGCTCCTGCGTTGCTCTAGCTCCTGCATCCATGCAGTCGTGTGGCGACAGCAAATTGGTCTAAAAATCCGCTTTTGTTCGGCAAATAGCCCCGCTATTCACCTCACAAAACCGAATTTTTATCCTCAATTTTCTGCCGCCCTCGCTACGGGGTCGCCAAGCCCGGATATTTCATAGGTGAATATGCTCGTAATGATGACAAAGACGGTATTTACCAAACCCGTGCATGTTAATACGATGGAGGGGGGGGTGGTCACTTCTACGCTTGTGGCTAAGGCCTCACAGGGGAATATCCCAAGAGGCTTCAGCCCTTAGTCAAAATGCTGGTTGCATAGCAGTCTGGAATTCGAAAAGAGCCTCAAAGAATTTTACAGGAAAAGTTCTGCCCTGTGTGTTGTGTACTCGCGGATTCAGGTAACCATTTAACCTTACTGAGTAATGCTTTATCAAGATAATTTAAACACCAAGGGTTATACCTTTTCAGAGAGTTTTTATCTTCATAAATGCGTATGATTTCTGGAAGGTCGTCAATTGTTGCTTTTGGGTTCAGATTATTAACAACGGGATCTGAATCTTCTTTCATTGTTTTTAACTCTTCGAAAGATTCGTCAAAGATTTGCTCAAAAATAAATCTTGCTTCCTGTGGAGAGATATCCTTCAGGTAATCTTTGTGAGTAACAATAAAATGAGTGTGAATACCTCCCGCCTCATATTTTGGTTTTAATTTTTGAAAGATTGACTGTTCAATCGGATTCATTATCCCGGAATTAGCGGACTTTATTTTCAGATTCCCGTAGAAATGATGGACAATCCAACGAGGTGTACGAAGTAAAAAACCAATCATATCAGAACTGCAAGGTGTTTCTTTTAATGTTGGGATATATTGAAAAGCAGTTGTATAGAAGTTTTTCTTCAGTTCGTTTACTTTGAATTTTGGTTTCCCGATAGCCATAATGTTGACAGCTCCTTCACCCCGAGAATCATCTGTCAGTACTGCATAAACATTCATATTTTTGGAAAGTAATTCCCTGAAGTCTCGGTGTGTAATAAGTTGTTCACAGCCAAACTCAAGAGGTTTTTTATCTAAGGGCCGGTAAAATTTTTTTGTCAGGTGGATTGATGGCAAATCGGGCAGGGCCCTGGCAGCCTGTACAGAACTTGATGCAGCTACATCCCCTGCTGTATTACATGTTCTGTGAGTAATGGGATTGTTAGTTTCACTTTCCCTCTGCGAAACTTTATTATCAATATTATCAATTTTTTGATTTTTGTTTTCCTGGTGGGGAGGATTGTAAGTGATTTTTGAAACATCACCACTATTTACACTCTGCATAGTCTGAAACCATTATTTTGAAAAAAAACACAAGATCCATTTTGATTAATGGTTCTTGACCCTTTGTGTTAATTCTGACCTTTTTTCTAAAATTAAGTTCCCAGAGTATTCGGCTTCCCGATGGAAGCCGAACGTTTTTCAGAAGAGTTTCATAGCCATCAACAGAGCACCGTGCATGGCATCACCCTGTGGCAAGGTGGCAATGGCAGCGACATCTTCTGGCAGCCAGGGCATAACGAACTCACTCAGCCCTCCAACCAATGCGCACTGGTTAGCGCCACGCTGATAAAGTACCCGGATCATCATGGCGGCATCTTCAGCGCTTTCCCGAATTAACTGTTCCGCCAGTTGATCGCCCTTGCTTAAATGTTCAATCACCAGCGGTCCGTAAGATCCGTAGTCTCTGGGGAGTGCGCTGTCCTGCCAGGCAACGGCCTGTTCAGGACTGTGGTCAAACGTTGCCATGATGGCCAGGCTTAACGGTGTCTGTTCTTTCATGCCTTCGTGGGCCAGCAGGGAGTAACGAATCGCCGCAAGGCCCAGGCTGGCACCACTGCCATGATCCGAGATTGGAAAGCCCCAGCCGCCAAGGGTTTTCACTTCACCATCAATCAGGCTGGCACCACAGGAGCCCGTGCCCAGGATCAGGATCGCGCCATCCCTGCCATTAAAGGCACCCATGCAAGCGGCGAATGCGTCGGTTTCCAGGAAAATACCGGCAAACGGAAAGCCCCAACCCAGAACCAGATCACGTTCTTTCTGCTGATTGACACCGGCCAGGCCAAGACCGGCATACATACGTCCGAAGTCGTTCTCTTCCAGGCCCGCTTGAGCCATCGCTGCACGGGTGGCCTGCATGATGGTATTGTAGGCTGAATCAAGCCCGGTCCGGGGGTTTGCGCTGCCTGAGAATCCTTCCCCCAGGATATTGCCGTCAAGATCGGCGATACGTGCCCGGCATGAAGTGCCACCGCCGTCTACACCGAGAAGGAGTGGCAGTTTGTGGTCAGTCGTGTTTACAGCACTGTTGGTTAAGAGTGCGGATGCCATATTTGCTCCTGCGGGCAACGGTGATCGAATAGGGTAACACCCATACTGCCCGGGCGTGCTAAGTAGTTGGCCAAATGGAATCGTATATTTCTGGCTAAGTGGGCAGTTGCTATGCAAGGCGCAACGTAGGGAGCATAGCCGTAGCTATGTAACCGGAGTTGCAACGCCGCAGAGTGACTGACAACTTAGTCAGAAATATATGATTTCATTTGGTTAACTACTTATCTATTACTTCATTGTTGGCATCGAGAATTGAGCACCTTCGCGGATACCGGCAGAAGGCCAGCGTTGAGTAATGGTCTTGCGCCTGGTGTAAAAACGCACGGAGTCAGGGCCGTAGGCGTGCAAGTCACCAAACAGCGAGCGCTTCCAGCCACCAAAGCTGTGGTAAGCAACAGGTACTGGTAGCGGTATGTTAATGCCGACCATGCCCACCTGGATGTGATCAGAAAAGTAACGGGCTGCTTCGCCGTCGCGGGTAAAAATACAGGTACCGTTGCCGTATTCGTGGGCATCGATCAAGTCCATCGCTTCTTGCATGGTGTTAACGCGGACAACTTGCAGTACCGGACCAAAGATTTCTTCCTGGTAGCTGGTCATTTCCGGTGTTACCCGGTCAATCAGGGTGCCGCCAACAAAGAAGCCATCGGGGTAGCCATCGACGTTCGGGGTGCGGCCATCAACGACGATGCTTGCCCCCTGGCTTTCGGCATGACTGATGTAGCTGACCACCTTGTCGCGATGAGCACCGGTAATAACCGGGCCAAAGTCGTTGCTGCTATCGGTGCAGGCACCAACTTTCAGGCTTTTCATGGCCTCAGCCATTTTTGCCACTAATGCATCGGCGGTCTGATCGCCAACCGCTACTGCCACGGATAGCGCCATACAGCGCTGACCAGAGGAGCCAAAGGCGGCACCGAGTAACTGGTTTACGGCGTTATCCATATCGGCATCTGGCATCACAATGGCGTGGTTTTTGGCAGCGCCAAGCGCCTGGCATCGCTTGCCATTGTTATTGGCGGTTTGGTAGATGTATTCGGCAATGGGGGTTGAGCCAACAAAACTGACCGCTTTAATACGCGCGTCGTTTAGTAAAGTGTCCACCGCAACTTTATCACCGTTCACCACATTCAGAACGCCGTCAGGTAATCCCGCCTGCTGTAATAGTTCAGCGATCAGCATGGTGGCACCGGGATCGCGCTCAGACGGTTTTAGAACAAAGCAGTTGCCACAGGCAATGGCCATTGGGAACATCCACAGTGGCACCATAACCGGGAAGTTAAACGGGGTGATACCCGCGACCACGCCCAGTGGCTGGAATTCACTCCAGGCGTCGATATTCGGGCCAACGTTTTTGCTGTGTTCACCTTTTAACAATTCAGGGATACCACAGGCGTATTCGACATTTTCAATACCGCGTTGTAATTCACCCGCAGCGTCGTGTGAAATTTTGCCGTGCTCCTGACCAATAAGCTGGCAAATTTTTTCAGCGTTTTGTTCCAGTAATTCTTTAAACTTGAACATGACACGGGCGCGCTTTATTGCTGGGGTATTGCGCCATGCTGGATAAGCGGCTTCAGCCCTGGTGATCGCTTCTTCAACGGTAGCGACGGAAGCCAGCGCGACTTGTTTTTCTGCCTGGCCTGTTGCGGGGTTATACACTGCCTGGGTGCGTTCATTATCGTAGACCATTTCACCGTTGATAAAATGACCAATGGTATTCATTGATGTCCTCCCGGGGCTGATATTTTTAGCACTCAGGCACAGTTGATTTATGAGTGCTTGAGCATTGTGCTAATCCCATAGTGCCTGGTACATGCTCACGAGTTCTTCTGCGCTTGGTACTCTTGGGTTATTGCCCGGTGAGCCTGAGGCCAGGGCTTGTTCTGCCATTGTCGGGCAAACGGAGATTGTACACATCAAACTCATCGAAATGATGCACTAAACATTTTGATTAGTCGCCAGACACTCCGCTGTTTCCTGCTTACTGCGCTTGAGCGCATAGCTTTGACCGTATTCCGGTGGCAGTGGAGTATCGCCAGGGGTGACTGAGTATGGCATGTCAATATTGGGTTCCTCGCGAAAAGCCTTATACAAGCCCCAGGTAGTAAGCGCCAGCACAATTGAATAGGGCAGTGCCGCAACAATAGAGGCAGTTTGTAACGCTTTTAAGCCTCCGGCAATTAATAATACACCGGCAACCGCACCAATGAGTAAGCCCCAGAACATCCGCAACTTGGGTGGAGGTTTTTGTTCTCCCATAGATACTAACGTACAAATAACCAGGGTTGCCGAGTCAGCAGAAGTGATAAAGTAAGTCACCAGCATGACTATGCAGATAATGGCACCGATTCCCACAACAACCGTACCAAGGTCCATTAACTCCATGGTGACAAACAAAGCCGTAGTAATGTCTTTATTTATGGCCTCTGTGACCCCGCCTGAACCAAAGAGTTCAATAAAAATAGCCGTATTACCAAACGCAGTGATCCAAAAGGTTGCCAGTAACGTTGGGGCGATCAAGACTCCCAGAATAAACTCTTTGACGGTACGGCCTTTAGAGATACGGGCAATAAAAATGCCGACAAAGGGTGCCCAGGCGATCCACCAGCCCCAATAAAACAGGGTCCAACAACTCTGCCATTGGCTTTTGGGATCCGGGTCAACCCAAAAACCGAGCCCGACGGCATGTGTCATGTAATCACCCAGGTTAGTGACAAAGGCTCCCAGTAAATAAGCAGTTGGCCCCAGAACAATAAAGAAGGTGAGCATTAATGCGGTAAGGCGCATGTTTAATTCGCTGACTTTTTTCAGGCCTTTGTCCAGGCCTCTTAACGTTGAGAGCGTTGCCAATCCGGTAATGAGCGTAATAATGATCACCTGGTTGGCCGGGCTGATATTGATACCAGACAGATAGCTAATACCTGCGTTCATCTGCTGTGCGCCAAGTCCTAACGAGGTGGCGATACCAAATACAGTACCGAAAACCGCCAGCAAGTCCGCCATGTGGCCAATCGGGCCGTATATTTTGTTGCCAAAGGTCGGGTACAAGCCAGAGCGGATCGATAATGGCAGGCCTTTGCGGTAGGTGAAATAAGCTAATGCCATACCCGTAATCGCAAATAGTGCCCAACCGTGTAAGCCCCAGTGAAAGATACTGAAGCGCATCGCTACCTGTGCGGCTGCCACGGTTTTTGTCTGCCCTTCGGCAATAAAAGGATTGCTTTGCAAGTGGTAAATTGGCTCGGCAATACTCCAGAACAGGATGCCGATACCAATACCTGCACTGAACAGCATCGAGAACCAGGAAAAGAAGCCGTATTCGGGTTTGTCGTGGTCATGGCCTAACTTAATGCGGCCAAAGCGACTGAACGCTGTGTATATGGCCAGGAGTAAAAAGAAGCTCATCAGGAGAGTGTAATACCAGGCCAGACTTGTGGCGATAAAGCGCTTGGCGGCTTCATAGAGGCTATTAGCATATGCCGGGGCAATGATCGTAAAAAGGACAAAGGCGACAATGACGATCGCCGAGCCTCTGCTCATCACGGGATGGGTATTGGCGAAAATACCGGTTCCTGATTTCGGGCTGTTCATAGTATCGCTCCGCTCGGTAAACCTGGACGCACGGGTAAGTACTCAAAAACGCCTGCACTGACTGGCGCAAGGGTTATTGTGCAGGGGTAAGGTCGGGTCATCCGGAACACTGAACCGTTCTTTCCTGACTGCTTTTGAATGGTCTTAACCTTAATTTCCATCGCCTGATCGGAGCTGGGCTCCCGACCGTAACGGGTGGATCCCTCGGGAATGTCTTCATGCGCAATCACCTCTTCTGCACAAACAGGAGGGCATGGTGGTTGGGAGCGTTATCGAGTTGTTCAATCCGGGCCTGTTGCCGGGCAACCGCTCATGCAGCTGAACATTCTGGTCCTGCCGTTGAGCAATATACTCAGGCAGGCTGGATGGTAAGTCTTCGGGAAGTGATATAAACATAGAGATCAGGTTAGACGACAGGAAGTAATATTTCCTCATGTACCTGTTTTTGCGTACTAGCGACTTTTACGACATGGCATGATTTTGAGCAGCTTTCGGTTTGAAGACAATCAATAAAACTTATGGCAAAGGTATAAAATAATTTGTAAGTGCTGTTTATTAAGTTATGTAATATTAAGTAGCTAACCATATGAAATCATATATTTCTGACTCCTTGTTCAGGCACTCTGCTTCGTTACAACTCCGGTCACATAGCTACGGCTATGCTCCCTCCGTTGTGCCTCGCATAGCACCTGCCCAAGTAGCCAGAAATATGTGATTCCATATGGCCAGCTACTTAAAAACAAAGCTAAAAATCTTGAAATAATAATTAAACATTTGTTTAAGTCGTTAACTTCCCTTTGATCTGGTCAGTTTGCAATATGATTTCAAATGCTCAGGCACTTATACGGTGTTCTTATGAAAAAACGACTGCCGCCCTTAAACTGGATCAGGGCGTTTGAGGCCTCCGCCCGGCACCTGAGTTTTACTCATGCGGCTAACGAGTTAAACCTGACTCAGGCTGCCGTGAGCCAGCAGGTCAAGGGGCTGGAGAGCCAGTTGGGTTGTTTATTGTTTCGCCGGTTGCCAAGGGGACTGGAGCTGACCGATGCCGGGGCTGCCTATCTACCCGCTGTCCACGATTCTGTTGAACGCCTGACCGTTGCTACGGAAGAGATCTTTGGCCATGGTCGAACGAGCCTGCTGACCATTAAAGTGAATATGGTGTTTTTTATTAAGTGGTTAGCGCCGAGGCTGAAAAATTTTAGAAGGCAATACCCGGATACTAACCTGCGTTTGACCAGCAATATCTGGGTGAATGAAGTTGAGCGGGAAAGCAGCCAGGACAGCGATCTGGAAATTCGTTACGGCAAGGGTCATTGGCAGGGGATGACCAGCGACCGGTTAACCTGGGATGAGCTCTTTCCTGTGTGCAGTCCCGACTACCTGGCAAAATACCCGATTGATGAAGACACCTTTGATCTCTCTGAGCATTTGTTGCTGCACGTGATGGGCTATGAAGAAGGTTGGGGGCACTGGCTCTGCCAGGCCAATTATAAGGATATGAAGACCTGCCAGGGCTTTTATATGGACACGTTGGTATCGGCATTGGAGTTGGCGGTATTGGGGGAGGGTATTGCGCTTGGTCGCACCAGCCTGGTAAAGGATCTTATTGATTCGGGTAAGTTGGTTACCCCGTTTAAAACTAAAATTCCAACCGATGAAGCTTTTTATCTCGTTTACCCCAGCTCTAATGTTAAACATCAGGATATCGAGGCATTTCGTACCTGGTTACTCAGTGAGGCTCAACCGGTCAAAACATGATGTCTGGCTGCTATAAAAAAATTAAGATCAAAGGTAATGTTTTTATTGCTGGTCACTTTTTGTCAAGCGTTTACTATGTCAGTGTTTAATAAATTTGAAAGGTAACTACTCAGTTTTCAAATGGGCTAATTAATTAATAACGACTTTTATGATAAACAAAATTATTACTTTTCACGTTTTTACGCTGGAGATTGAAAGTCAGAACTACTAATTAAATAGAGTGAGAAAACACATTGAGTATGAAAGCAAATCTACCATTAATCGGTATTCGGGTTATTGATTTTGGCCAGCAAATAGCCGGGCCTGCAGTCGCCATGATTCTGGCTGACCTGGGGGCAACGGTGATTCATATTGATCCACCAACCGGGCCACAATGGCAGAGCCCTGCCAATGCTGTTTTGAATCGGAACAAAACCACGGTAACTATTGATCTGAAATCCGATCAGGGTCTGGTACAGGCGTTAACCTTAATTGATCACGCCGATATTGTTTTGGAAAGTTTTCGTCCCGGAGTCTTAAAGCGCCTGGGAATTGATTTTGCGCAGTTGCGGCAAGCACGTCCTGAGCTGATCACAATTTCCATGCCGGGCTACGCCAGTAATGATCAATTGCGCAGTCAGTGGAAAGCAACAGAGGCTATTGTTGCCGCTAACTCTGGTGCTTTCACCGATATGGGCTTTAACCGGGTGTTGATGGGCGTGGATCCCAGTTTTTCTCCTTTGTCATTGTGCTCAGCCTATGCGACAACGCTGGCGGCCAGCTCGGTGGTGATGGCACTGTTCGCCCGGGAAAAACTCGGTGTTGGTGATCATATTGAAGTGCCGATTGTCGCTGCCTTAATGGAAGGGTTGTCGTACAACTCCATCGTTATTGAAGATTTGCCCAAACGCTACCTGACCATGCGCGAGCATGAAATCAGCCATCGCAAGGAAAACAATCTGCCGATGGATGTTAGCTACGACGATTTACAAGAGTATCTGGATCCCTTTTATCGCACTTACCAATGCAAAGACGGTCGCTTTTTCTACGTCGTTTGTCCATCCCATCGCAATCATGCCAAACGCTGTTTACAGGTGACGGGCTTATATGATGAGTTGTTGGCCGAAGGCTTACCTGAGGTGCACAATCTGCATTTACCGGTTGATGAGTGGGATGACGAAACCTCCATTGGCGTTTATCCACTGCCGAAGAAGTGGGCTGATATTATCTCGGCCAAAATGAAGCGGGTGTTTTTAACCAAAACCTCAGAAGAGTGGGGGGTTATCTTTGGTGAAGGGCAAATTCCGGGGGCACCGCATCGCACCACTCAGGAATGGGTGAACAGTGACCACTGTGCGCAGGCGGGATTGATCGTTGAAGTGGATGATCCTGAATACGGAATGATGAAACAACCGGGGCCTATGGTCTGGCTGGAAGAATCGGCCGAACAAATGTTACAGCCAAGGGCCAGAGTCACGGTTGATTTTGAGGCAGCACTGGCTGAGCTTTCAGAGGTTAAAGCAACGCCCCGGCCCACTGGCGCGGTTGCGGCACCGGACAACCGCCAGGCCTGGTTGGCAGGGGTGAAAATACTCGACTTAACCAATGTCATTGCCGGCCCCCATTCTGCTGCCTTTTTAAGTCGCTTTGGTGCCGAGGTGATCAAATTGGATCCGGTGACACCATTGTATGATCCACTGATTGGCACCGTGTACAGTTTTCAAGCCAATATTGGCAAAAAGAGTGCGTTGGTTGATATCAATACTGAACAGGGACGGGATATTTTTCACCAGCTAATTCGATCCGTTGACCTGGTGTTAATTAATGCCCCCGAGCGCCAGATAGCGCCTCTGGGGCTTGACGAAGCCAGCTTACAGGCCGTTAATCCGGGCGTGTTATTCTGTCGTTTAGACTGCCTGGGAGGACCAACCCGTGGACCCAAAACAGACTACATAGGCTACGACGACATTATTCAGGCAAATAGCGGCATTATGAGTCGTTTTGGTGGACCACAAACGCCAGAAGAGCACGCACACCTGGGCACTTTGGATGTTAATTGTGGTTTTGTGGGCGGTTTGGGGATGGCCTTAAGTCTTTATCACAAAATGCACACCGGGCGGCATAGCCGGGCGTGTACTTCGTTATCTGCGGCAACCAATCTGGCACAAATTAAATTTGCCTATGATTATCAGGGGCGTGCTCCGTTTGATGAAGCATCCGGGCGAGAAGCCCTGGGTAATCACGATTTATCGCATTTTTACACAACGAAAGACGGCAATTTATTTATTGATGCCAGCGAGCAGGAGTTGATCAAGCTGGAACGCGTTCCGGGCCTTGCTGGCATTAGTGAAGCAAAAAATAAGAAGGCCTTTTTGACCGAGGTTCTCTCCCGGGAAAGTGCCGATCATTGGGCGCAGGCGCTGCGGGAACAGGATATTGCAGCGGTGCGCTCAGTGGGGATCGCCGAGCTTCGGGAGCGTTACACTCGCCCTGCCGATGGCAAAGTGGGAATTGACCTTGGCAGTTATGCGTTTTCCAGCTACCGCGATCACCCCAGTGGACACGCAGTGACTATTATTGATCACTACTCAATCAGGCCTTCACGGGCACAGATTATTGCGCAAACACCAACCGAGCGATTAGGCCGTTCGACTACTGAGATTGTTGCGGGTCTTGGCTATACCGATGAACAAATTGCCACCATGCTAAACGACAAAGTTATCGGTACTGGCTGGGGGAAAGAGTACTTGCCGAGTTAAGCATGAACGCTTGCCCGGTATTGTCACCAGAACAAAACACAGGCAACAGGCTTGCACAACGGGCCTTTTGAACTAGCCTCTATTCGTCATTTGTCTCTTAAAATGATGAAACGCTAGGAGCCTGTCCGAGAATAGCGCCCGTAGCGAGGATGGCAGAAAATTGAGGATAAAAAGTCGGAAATTTTTAGTGAATAGTGGTTCTATTTGCTAAAAATTTCCGACTTTTTAGACCAATTTGCTGCCACCGCAGTAGGGCAGTCTATTCTCGGACAGGCTCCTGGATTCAGTAACGAAAAGGCAGGTATCAACCTCCCCCTTTGGGACTTTCCAGCGACGGACAGACATGAGCCCAGATATCAGACAGTGTTTATTACCCTGGGATGATACTGATAATCCGGAGGAAGGGACCGGGAGTTCCAATGCACAGCCATCGCCTGCTATCCAGCAACCTGTTGCCAGCGCAGAAAATAGTTCAGCACGTGGGGTGGCTTCCCCAGATAACGGGATCTTACGTCCACTGACGTCTGATTTCGATTTGCGGGGCCTGGGCGATCAACTGGCAGCGGCAATCAGGAAGCGAGATCTGGCAGCCGTCAACGACCTGCTGAACCTGGTGCAGGATCTGGGGATTGACCCCAATCTCTGCGACCGGCAAGGCTACTATCCGCTTTATTGGGCCAGTCGCTGGGGCAGCGCTGACAGAATTCTCAAGACCCTGCTGGACAGGGGAACGAACCCCAATCTCTGCAACATTGACCCGTGGAATGGAAGAAAGAACATACCTCTGCTTTGTGCCGCCGAAAGCGGCAGTTATGAGGTCAGCAAGGTCTTGCTGGAATACGGAGCTGATCCGCAAGCCCGTGACGGCTCTGATTGGACGGCACTGCACTGGGCCACACGGAACTTCGGCAAACAGAGCATCATGCTCATGAAGTGCCTGCTGGATCACGGTGCTGATATTAATGCCCGTAATAGTATGGGACGCACCCCGCTGCTCAATGCCGTCATTCGTGACACTCTTCTGGCCGTTAACATCCTGCTGAGCGAAGGTGCCGATCCCAATATTCCTGATAATTACGGTCGTACCGCGCTAGACAGTGCAGTCTTGGGCATGAGCACCAATATGGTTGACGACTTGCTGGCTCATGGTGCCAATCCTGATACGCCCGGCGGCATCGACAGCGATGGGAGAAGCAACGCACTGTGCATGGCATTAAGTAAGCAATACAGAGACGACATTGTGGATATGCTCCTTGCTTACGGTGCCAACCCCAACAGGGCGAGCAAAGAGGGCGATACCCCGCTGCATCTGGCGATAGAGAAAAGCAACGCAACCGGTGTTGACAAGCTGCTGGCCCATGGTGCCAATCCCAATATTCGCAACCAGTCAGGCCAGACCGCCCTAGAGGCTGCCCTCGTTACAGGGTCACCTCCGCGCATCATTGATGCCCTGCGTGAGCCCTTTAAACCGGGGTCGCTGCAGTTTTGTGCCCGACGCTGTATTCGTGCAACCCTGATGCGGCCCCGGATGACCCAGAAAAAAAACCGGATAAAACCGCTGTCAAAAGAATCTCAACACCTGCCGTCAGCAGATCCTTTGACAGAAATGGACTCAAGCATCAGACAATGTTCACCTGACGCCGCCAATCCGGAGGAAACGGCCGGGGATCCCCACACACAGCCAGTAACTTCTCTCCAGCAACCTTTTGCCAGCGCAGAAAATATTTCAGCACATGGGGTTGCTTCCCCAGGCAACGGGAGCATGCATCCATCGACGTCTGATCTTGATTTGGTTGATCAACTGGTAGCAGCAACCAGTGATGGTGACCGGGAAATCGTGGACAACCTGCTGGACCTGCTGGAGGAGCGGGGGATTGACCCCAATCTCTGTGACCGGCAAGGCCACCACCCGCTCTATGGTATCAGTGACCGATTCAACAGAGTGGCAAATGTCATCAAGACCCTGCTGGCCAGGGGGGTTGACCCCAATTTCGCCACTTTCGACCCATTGACTAATAGAGCGTACATACCTCTGCTTCTGGCCGCTGAAAATGGCAGTTATGTGATCAGCAAGGCCTTGCTGGAT
Source organism: Endozoicomonas sp. ALE010 (assembly GCF_049310165.1). Taxonomy (NCBI): domain Bacteria; kingdom Pseudomonadati; phylum Pseudomonadota; class Gammaproteobacteria; order Oceanospirillales; family Endozoicomonadaceae; genus Endozoicomonas; species Endozoicomonas sp. ALE010. The sequence goes on from NZ_JBLYNV010000037.1 coordinate 23,830, forward strand.
CACGGAGCTGATCTGCAAGCCCATGACTGTGGGTGGACGGTGCTGCACTTTGCCGCACGGCGATTTAGCGAACAGAAAGTCATGCTCGTGAAGTGCCTGCTGGATCATGGTGCCGATATTAATGCCCGTAATCATGATGGGCAGACCCCGCTGTGCATTGCGGTCCTTCGTAAGGAGCTTATGAACGTTAACATCCTGCTGGGCGAAGGTGCCGATCCCAATATTCCTGATAAAGATGGTAAAACCGCACTGGACTATGCGGTCTTTAACAGGTGCGCCAACATGGTCGACGACTTGCTGGCTCATGGTGCCAATCCTGATATTCGCAACCAGTCAGGCCAGACCGCCCTGGAGGCTGCCCTCGCTACAGGGGCATCTGTACACATCACTGATGCCCTGCGTGAGCCCTTTAAACCCGGGGCGACGAAAGTTTGTGCCCGAAACTGTATTCTTGCAACCCGGGTGCAGCCGCAGATGACTCTGAAAAAAACTCGGGCAAAACCGCTGTCACTGGTAACTCAACGTTTGCCGTTGCCAAATACGTTGAAAAAATTTGTTTCTAACCCACTGACGTTTTAACGAAATGTTCTCAAGCATCAGACAATGTTCATCTTCCCGGGATGACAATGCCAATTCGGAGGAAACAGCCGAGGGTTCCCACGCACAGCCAGTACCTTCTCTCCAGCAACCGGTTGCCAGTGCAGAAAATATTTCAGCACGAGCGGTGGCATCCCCCGGCAACGGGAGCTTACATCCACTGACGTCTGATGTCGATTTGCGTGGCTTGGGCAATCAACTGGCACTGGCAATCCTGGAACAAGACCTGCCAGCCGTCAATAACCTGCTGAATCTGGTGCAGGATCTGGGGATTGACCCCGATCTCTGCGACCGGCAAGGCCTCTACCCACTCTATTGGGCCAGTGGCGTGGGCAAAGCTGACAGAATACTCAAGACCCTGCTGGACAGGGGGGCGAACCCCAATCTCTGCAACATTGATCGGTGGAATAGAAAAGAGAACATACCTCTACTTTGTGCCGCCCAAAGAGGCAGTTATGAGGTCAGCAAGGTCTTGCTGGAATACGGAGCTGATCCGCAAGCCCGTGATGGCGCAAATTGGACGGCGCTGCACTGGGCCACATGGGAATACAAGATACAAAGCGTCATGCTCCTGAAGTGCCTGCTGGATCACGGTGTCGATATTAATGCCCGTAATAATCGGGGACACACCCCGCTGTGCACTGCCATCCTTCGCGGCGAACTTCCGGTCGTTAACACCCTGCTGAGCGAAGGTGCCGATCCCAATATTCCTGATAATGACGGTAGTACCGCGCTAGACTATGCAGTCTCTAAAGGGTACACCAACATGGTCGACGACTTGCTGGCTCACGGTGCCAATCCTGATACGCCCGGCGACATCCACAGCTACGGGTGGAGCAGCGCACTGTGCATAGCATTAAGTAAGCAATACACAGACGACATTGTGGATATGCTCCTTGCTTACGGTGCCAATCCCAACAAGGCGAGCAAAAAGGGCGATACCCCGCTGCATCTGGCGATAGAGAAAAGCAACTCAATCTGTGTTGACATGCTGCTGGCCCATGGTGCCAATCCCAATATTTGCAACCAGTCAGGCCAGACCGCTCTGCAGGCTGCCTTAGTTAAAGGTTCACCTCCTCGCATCATTGATGCCCTGCGTGAGCCCATTAAACCCTTGTCGCTGCAGATTTGTACCCGAAACTGTATTCGTGCAACCCTGATGCGGCCCCGGATGACCCTGAAAAAAACTCGGGCAAAACCGCTGTCAATAGAATATCAACACCTGCCGTTGGCCGATCCTTTGACAAAATTTGTGTCCAACCCACTGACTTTTAACGAAATGCACTCCAGCATCAGACAATGTTTATCTCCCCGGGATGACAGTGCTAATCCGGAGGAAACGGCCAGGGGGGCCCACGCACAGCCAGTACCTGCTCTCCAGCAACCTGTTGTCAGCGCAGAAAATATTTCAGCACATGCGGTGGCTTCCCCGGGTAACGGGAGCATACATCCATCGACGTCTGATCTCGATTTGGTTGATTTGGGCGATCGACTGGCTGCAGCAATCAGGGAAGGTAGGAAAGGTGATCTGTCAGCCCTCAACGACCTGCTGAACCTGCTGGAGGAGCAGGGAATCAATCCCAATCTCTGCGACCAGCAAGGCCGCTACCCGCTTTTTTGGTTCAGGGACTCATACAGAGTGCACAAATGTCTCAAGACACTGCTGGACAGAGGGATTGACCCCAATATCGCCACTATCGATCCGTTGACTGATGAAGCGAACATACCTCTGCTTCTGGCTGCCAAAAAAGGCAGTTATGAGGTCTGCAAGGCCTTGCTGGATCACGGGGCTGACCCGCAAGTCCATGACCTCGCTAATTGGACGGCGCTGCACTGGGCCACATCGGAACCAGGCTATCAGACCGTCATGCTCCTGAAGTGCCTGCTGGATCACGGTGTTGATATTAATGCCCGTAATAGTATGGGACGCACCCCGCTGTGCAATGCCGTCATTGGTGACGTATTTTCACTTTCACTTTTGGCCGTTAACACTCTGCTGGGCGAAGGTGCCGATCCCAATATTCCTGATAATGAGGGTAGTACCGCGCTGGACCATGCCGTTTTTAACGAGCGCACCAACATGGTTGACGATTTGCTGGCTCACGGTGCCAATCCTGATACGCCCGGCGACACCTCCAGCTGCGGGTGGAGTAACTCACTTTGCATGGCATTAAGTAAGCAATACACAGACGACATTGTGGATATGCTCCTTGCTTACGGTACCAATCCCAACAAGGCGAGCAAAAAGGGCGATACCCCGCTGCATCTGGCGATAGAGAAAAGCAACTCAATCTGTGTTGACATGCTGCTGGCCCATGGTGCCAATCCCAATATTTGCAACCAGTCAGGCCAGACCGCTCTGCAGGCTGCCTTAGTTAAAGGTTCACCTCCTCGCATCATTGATGCCCTGCGTGAGCCCTTTAAACCCGGGGCGACGAAAGTTTGTGCCCGAAACTGTATTCTTGCAACCCGGGTGCAGCCGCAGATGACTCTGAAAAAAACTCGGGCAAAACCGCTGTCACTGGTAACTCAACGTTTACCGTTGCCAAATACGTTGAAAAAATTTGTTTCTAACCCACTGACGTTTTAACGAAATGTTCTCAAGCATCAGACAATGTTCATCTTCCCGGGATGACACTGGCAATCCGGAGGAAACGGCCGAGGGTTCCCACGCACAGCCAGTACCTTCTCTCCAGCAACCCGTTGCCAGTGCAGAGAATAGTTCAGCACGTGGGGGTGTTTCCCCGGGCAATGGGAGCATGCATCCATCGACGTCTGGTCTCAATTTGGTTGATTTGGGCAATCAACTGGTAGCAGCCACCAGGGAGGGTGACCACAAAGCCGTAGACAACCTGCTGAATCTGCTGGAGGAACGGGGGATTGACCCTAATCTCTGCGACCAGCAAGGCCGCCACCCGCTCTATTGGATCAGTTACCAATACAGCGGAGTGTCAAATGTCCTCAAGACCCTGCTGACCAGGGGGATTGACCCCAATTTCGCCACTATCGACCGGTTGTCTAATAAAAATTGCATACCTCTGCTTCTGGCTGCCGAACAGGGCAGTTATGAGATCAGCAAGGCCTTGCTGGACCACGGAGCGGATCCGCAAGCCCGTGACGGCGCTAATTGGACGGCGCTGCACTTTGCCGCACGGCATGTAAGCGAACAGAGCGTCATGCTCGTGAAGTGTCTGCTGGATCACGGTATCGATATTAATGCCCGTAATGATGTTGGGGACACCCCGCTGTGCATTGCCGTCCTTCACAGGGAACTTCTGACTGTTAACATCCTGCTGGGCGAAGGTGCCGATCCCAATATTCCTGATATAGATGGTAAAACCGCGCTGGACCATGCAGTCTTTAACAGGTGCGATAACATTGTCGACGACTTGCTGGCTCATGGTGCCAATCCTGATACGCCAGGCAGTATTCACAGCTACGGGGTGAGCAACTCACTTTGCGTGGCATTACGCAGGCAATACACAGACGACATTGTGGATATGCTCCTTGAATACGGCGCCAACCCTGACAAGGCGAGCAAAAAGGGCTATACCCCGCTGCATCTGGCGATAAAGAAAAGCAACTCAACCTGTGTTGATATGCTGCTGGCCCATGGTGCCAATCCCAATATTCGCAATTCGTCTGGCCAGACCGCCCTGGAGTTTGCCTTGGTTAAAGGTTCACCTCCTGGCATCATTGATACCCTGCGTGAGCCCTTTAGACCCTTGTCGCTGCAGATTTGTACTCGAAACTGTATTCGTGCAACCCTGCTGCGGCCCCGGATGATCCTGAAAAAAACTCGGACAAAACCGCTGTCGATAAAATCTCAACGCCTGTCGTTGTCAGATCCTTTGACAAAATTTGTGTCCAAACCGCTGGCTCTTAACGAAACGTACGCAAACATCAGACCCTGTTTATCCCCGGATGACACGGCCAATTCGGCGGCAACGGCCGAGGGTTGGCACGCACAGCCAGTACCTTCTCTTTTGCAACCCGTTGCCAGCGAAGGAAATATTTCAGCACGTACGCTGGCTTCCCCGGGTAACGGGAACATACATCCATCGACGTCTGACCTCGATTTGGGTGATTTGGGTGATCAACTGGCAGTAGCAATCAGGAAAGGAAAGAAAGGTGATCTGTCAGCCCTCTACGATCTGCTGAACCTGCTGGAGGAGCAGGGAATCAATCCCAACCTCTGTGACCAGCAAGGCCGCTACCCGCTTTTCTGGTTCAGGGACTCCTACAGAGTGCACGAATGTCTCAAGACACTGCTGGACAGAGGGATTGACCCCAATGTCGCCACTATCGATCCGTTGACGAATGAAGAGTTCATACCTCTGCTTATGGCTGCCAAAAAAGGCAGTTATGATGTCTGCAAGGCCTTGCTGGATCACGAGGCTGATCCGCAAGTCCATGACCTCGCTCACTGGACGGCGCTGCACTGGGCCGGATCGAAACCAGACAATCAGATCGTCATGCTCCTGAAGTGCCTGCTGGATCACGGTGCCGATATTAATGCCCGTAATAGTATGGGACACACCCCGCTGTGCAATGCTGTCATTGGTGGCGTATTTTCACTTTTGACCGTTAACATCCTACTGGGCGAAGGTGCCGATCCCAATATTCCTGATAATGACGGTAGTACCGCGCTGGATCATGCAATCTTTAACGGGCGCACCAACATGGTTGATGATTTGCTGGCTCATGGTGCCAATCCCGACAAGGCGAGCCAAAAGGGCGAAACCCCTCTGCATCTGGCGATAAAGAAAAGCAACTCAACCTGTGTTGACATGCTGCTGGCCCATGGTGCCAATCCTGATATTCGCAACCCGTCAGGCCAGACCGGCCTGGAGGCTGCCCTCGCTACAGGGGCACCTGTGCACATCATTGATGCCCTGCGTGAGCCCTTTAAACCCGGGGTGACGAAAGTTTGTGCCCGAAACTGTATGCGTGCAACCCGGGTGCAGCCACAAATGACTCTGAAAAAAAACCGGGCAAAACCGCTGTCACTGGTAACTCAACGTTTGCCGTTGCCAAATCCGTTGAAAAAATTTGTGTCCAACCCACTGACGTTTTAACGAAATGTTCGCAAGTATCAGACAATGTCTGTATCCCTGGATTGGCAGCGACCAGCCAGAGGAACCGACCGGCAGTTTACCTGCAACGCCTTTGCTGTCTCTGCAGCAGCCGGGCACCTCAGCAGACCACAATTCGGGATTTGCCGCCGCTTCGGCAAGTACCCGAAGAGTACCGTTATCGATGGACGACAAAACGACATCAGTCGTCAAATATAATGACCCGCCAGCCCTTAACGACCAGCTGCTGGATGCTGCCTGGCATGGCAATTATGATAGGGTCAAAGCCTTGCTGGACCGGGGAGCAGACCCGAAAACCTGTGACAGCGGCCACTTTACTGCGTTGCATTTTGCTACAAGGAACAGCAACGATCAGACTGCGCTGCTCCTGAATTGCCTGCTGAATCACGGTGCCGACCTTAATGCCGTGACTGCACTGAACCGTACCCCGCTGCAATGTGCCGTTATCTGTGGCAATCTTTCGGCCGTAAGTACTCTGTTGGAGCACGGTGCTGACCCCGATATTCCAGACCAGTTCGGTTTTACCCCACTTAATAAAGCGGCGGAACAAGGGGCGAGCAAAATAGTTGACCAGTTGCTGGCTCACAGTGCCAACCCCGACACGTTTGGCGTCTGGACCTTGAACCCACTTTACAAGGCAGTATCCAAACAACACATCGATATTGTCCATACCCTGTTGAATCACGGTGCCAACCCCGATCCCGACCTGTGCAACAGCTCTGGCCGAACCACGTTGAACTGTCTGGTAGAAAAACTGCGTCCTGTTGCTGAAGTCAGGCTGATGCTGGCTAACGGTGCTGACCCCAATACTTGCAGCAATTCTGGCCAGACCACGCTGAATTTTGTGGTAAACAGAGATGATGGCTGCGCTGTCCAGCTGCTCAAGCTCTTACTGGCTAACGGCGCTGACCCCAATGCCCGTGGTGAAGATGGCGATACCCCGCTGCATCTGGGGATAGCAAATCAAAGCCCGGAATTGGTCAGGATTCTGGTGGATAATGGTGCCGATCCCGGTGTGCGTAACCAGCTGGGCTGGACAGCTCTGAAGAGTGCTGAAGCTGGAAGAGCTGACCCCGAAATCATCGATTCCCTGCGTAATCATATACCCGTTTATCAACCCGGATCGCTGCAAGCCTGTGCCCGAACCTGTATTCGTCAACGCCTGGTGCAAAATCGGATATTATTGGCAGAAGTGCTGTCAACAGACTCTGACTGTCTGCCACTGAAGGATTCCTTAAAAGCTTTTGTCTACCACCCGCTGAAAATTTAACCGGTGTTTTTCAAGGATGATGTTTGAACTTTTGCCTGAATTGGAAGTCTTATATTTAAACAGCTAACTGGATTGTTGGCGTAGAACGAATTCTTTTAACGGTTCCCAATCAGGGAGATATTATTATGAACGCAAGCAGTGGCAGCATGCCAACCATTTCCATTGGTACAACACATAATGAATTTCTCAAGCTCATCCGTAATTCTCCATTAAATCCAAAAGATACCAGGTCATTTGTTTTGACAGGCGTCGGTAAAACTCGCACCCTGACTGTCTTCACGCAAAATGACCTCTATTTAACACACGCAGATAAAACCCCAAACGTATCCCAGATTGAAAGTTTTTCGCGTGATGGAAAATTGGTCAAGATTACAGATTGTGACTGCTACGTCCGCCTCTTTTCTGTTCATAATCCCAGCAAGGAAGCGGAATTAGTAGCAAGTAAGCTTGGCTCAAAAGCAGGAGCAGCATTTAAAGCAGATGCATCCAAAGTATCAGAAGGTCATTATGCCGTTATCACAACCTTTTACCCAGTCACTCCAGGCGAGGGATGTAAACCAAAAGACCCTTATGTGCCATTAAAACCGGGTTTTAAGCAGCAACGCCTGGAATATGTTTTTTGCTCCGAACACCAGAATCACCCCCTTGAAGTGATTAGCAATTCAACGCTTGAGATCCGTACCAGAAGATTGGGTTCGAGTGAGGTGAAGTACAGAACACTGGATAGTAAGAAACCTGTGTACGCCCATGGGATTAACCTGACATCGTATTATAAGGCTATCTATTCCAAAAAAGACCAGACCAAGCCACAATCCGGGGCTCAGGGATGCTGTCGAATGCAAAACGTTGACCCTTTTTCAAACGATGGCCCCAATGGTCAGGATGTTCGCCCCTCTGGCAATATGGCTAATTTCATGGGTGGCTCGAATTTTCATAATAATTAGGCTCCTGGTACATGGTTTCAATGAGTTTGACGGGTTGTCATGCCTCCGCACTCCGTTCGTCCTGAGTGCTGAGCTTGTCGAAGCATCGAAGGGCGGAAACTCCGGACTCTGATAGATCGTGCCAAGCACCCTTCGACTCCGCTCAGGGTGAACGGAGATTGTACACGTCAAACTCATTGAAACCATGCACGAGTGCATTGCATTCAGTTAACAATAGTTGGCCTTGTCGTTGCCTGTGCGGTTAACTCAATTGCTTCGCCATCCCTCAACACCTGCATGGTCATCTGTTGGCCCGGTGGAATACGGGCCACCATATTCATTACCTTGCGGCCATCCCGGGTGCTCTGGCCATTGATGCCGGTAAGAATATCGCCACGTCGCAAGCCTGCCTGGTCGGCAGGGCCGCCTTCATAAACCCCGGTAATTAAAATGCCAACTTTTGTGCTGACGCCATAGGCTTCTGCCAGTGCCGAGCTCAGTGGCTGTGATTCAATACCCAGCCAGCCCCGAATCACCCGGCCATATTTAATGATGGAATCCATAACAAAGCGGGCCATATTGGAGGGAATCACAAAGCCAACCCCTTCACTGCCCCCACCACGGGAAAACAATAGTGTACTGATGCCAATCAGATCACCATAGGCATTGACCAGGGCACCACCGGAGTTGCCGATATTGATGGCGGCATCGGTCTGGATAAAGTCTTCATAGGTATTCAGTTGCAGGTCATTCCGGCCGGTGGCGCTGATAATGCCCATGGTCACCGTCTGTCCCAGTCCGAATGGGTTGCCAATGGCCAGCACTACATCACCAATTTCTGCGCTGCCAGAGTCTACCAGGTCCAGATAGGGCAAATCCTTCAGGTTGACTTTCAACACGGCAAGATCACTTTCCGGGTCGGTGCCAATAATGCGGGCTTTGACTTCCCGGCCATCGCGCAGGGTAATCATCAGCCTGGCCGCATTTTGAATCACATGGTGGTTGGTCAGGATATAACCTTCAGGATCAACAATAACGCCGGAACCTTCCGGGGTGCTGCGGGCATGGGTTCTCTGGGGCAGGGGCAGGTTGCTGTCACCACGCTGTGACAGGCTGTTGGTAGAGATACTGACCACAGCCGGTGCAGCCTTTTTCACGGCATCACTGTAGGAAACCTGCCCGGTGACATTGAACACTCTGGAGGATTGTTCAATAAAGCGGTTGCGGGATTTTTCTGAAATACCACCGAACTCAGGCTTGATCAGCAGTACTGTGATCGCGGTGAATAGCCCGATCAGGATGGGTAAGCCCACCGACTTAAGCAGTTTTTTCATTCGCAGCCCATGGGAATTGCCGTTATGTGATTATAATGAGACCAACAAAATACGATTCTTAATATACAGCGATGTAAGGATGGAGAGAACCAATGGTGCCGACATCACAAGATATGACCTTAAAAGAAATGGTGGCATTACTGGATCAGGAGTTACAGCCTGGTCTGTTTAAAGATTACTGCCCAAATGGTATTCAGGTCGATGCCAGCCCGGCAGCGGAGTCGCCAATAAAGAAAATAGTCACGGGGGTCACGGCCTGTCAGGCGCTGATTGACCAGGCCATTGAACGGAAGGCCGATGCCATTCTGGTTCATCATGGCTATTTCTGGCGTGGTGAAGACGCAGTGATTACCGGCAGCAAACGTCGGCGCATCGAAACGCTGCTGGCCAACCATATCAGCCTGGTGGCCTATCATTTGCCATTGGATGCCCATCCGGTGTTTGGCAATAACGCAGAGCTTGCCCGCTTGATGGGGTGGGATGTCGTGGGTGGCATGGAGCCGGGAGCCAAATTGCCGGTGGGTAACTGGGGCACAACAGGGCGAAAACTGTCGCTGGATGAGTTGAGCCAGGAAATTTCCGGCAAGCTGGGACGTGATCCACTGGTGATTGCCGGAGGAAACCACCCCGTAAATACCATCGCCTGGTGTACCGGGGCCGCTCAAAGCATGATTGATAAGGCCCTGAACCTGGGGGTGGATGCTTTTGTCAGCGGTGAGATTTCGGAGTCAACGGTGCATTTTGCCAGGGAAAATGGCATTCACTATATCAGCGCCGGTCATCATGCTACCGAACGTTATGGGGTTCAGGCACTGGCTCGCTGGCTGCATGAGGAAACAGGCATTGAGCATGAGTTTGTTGATATCGATTCTCCGGTATAAATTTTCTTTTATTAATTTTGTGCCGTGTTGTTAGAAAAAACAGGTGGCTTGTTCTTCTTTGATTACAGTTGAAATAGCACATTCATTAATTATTTAAACGCCGTTGAAATTGTTGCTGTAAGTCAATCTGTATAAAAAATAACTCTCGTACACTTGTCCTCGCTTTTTCTTCTGCCTCGCTGTTAAGCCTGAGTGGCCACAGCACGAGGCAGTTTTGTCTTGTCGTTTTGGACAGCACCGTCGTGTTGTTGGGGGGTAATTATGATCTGGCTACAGTTGGCCATTGTGATTCTGTGCATCCTGGTGGGTGCACGTATCGGGGGGATTGGTCTTGGTTTAATGGGGGGGGTGGGTCTTGCCATTCTCTCTTTTGTGTTCGGTATTCAGCCGACCTCCCCTCCGATTGATGTAATGCTGATGATTCTGGCTGTGATTTCTTCTGCCGCCTGTATGCAGGCGGCCGGTGGTATGGACTACCTGGTACAGGTGGCTGAACGTATTCTCAGAAGAAATCCAAAGCGTATTACCTTTATTGCACCGGCGGTGACTTACTTTTTCACCATGTTTGCCGGTACCGGTCACGTCGCTTACTCTGTGCTGCCGGTTATTGCCGAAGTTGCCCGCCGTACGGGTGTTCGCCCGGAGCGTCCTATGTCCATCGCGGTAATCGCTTCTCAGGTGGGTATTGTGGCCAGCCCGATTGCGGCTGCCACCGTTGCCATGCTGACTATTATGTCGACAAAGTATGACATTACCCTGGGACAGATTCTGGGCACCACGATTCCAGCAACGATGGTTGGCCTGTTCCTCGCTGCTCTGGTGACCAATAAGCTGGGTAAAGAGCTGAAGGATGACCCTGAATTTCAGCGCCGTATGCAAGACCCGGAGTTTCGACGCAAGATGGAAGAAACCACCACGGTTTCTGTTGCTGAACTGAAGCCAGGTGCGAAGACCTCCGTTCTGCTGTTCCTGTCAGGTGCCGTTATGGTGGTGGTGATGGGGGCTATTCCTGCTATACGTCCTCAGTTCAATGGCTCTGCCATGTCCATGGCGCACACCATTGAAATCATCATGCTGGTGGTATCCGCACTGATTGTATGGCTGGGTAAAGCTGATGTTGGTGAAGCAAGCCGTGGTGATGTATTCCTCTCCGGTATGCGTGCAATTATTGCTATCTTCGGTATTGCCTGGCTGGGGGACAGCTTTTTCGCTGCCCACGATGTGCTGCTCAAAGGCGGTATCTCTGATCTGGTTCACAGTGCTCCATGGGCATTTGCCATCGCACTGTTTATTCTCTCTGTGATGGTTAACAGCCAGGGCGCGACTACGTCGACACTGATGCCTCTGGGTGTGGCTCTTGGTTTGCCAGTAGCCTCTCTGGTCGCTATGTTCCCGGCGGTTAACGGTTACTTCTTTGTACCTAACTACGGTCCGATCATTGCCTCTATCGACTTTGACAGCACTGGCACGACCCGCATTGGCAAGTATGTGTTCAACCACAGTTTTATGCTGCCAGGACTGATGGCGATTGTGTTCTCTGTGATTGCCGGTTTTGTGTTCAGCAGTATTGTGCTGTAAAGATAATGGCGCATTGATAGAGCGGAGTTTAAGGGCCTGCTGACGTTTTGTTGCAGGCCCGGCGTATCCGGATGCCCTGATACGCCGAACCATCTTTGAGTATCGACTGTGGGTTAAGCGTTTAGCTGACGGGTTCGCCACTGAATTCAGGGAGAATCAGCAAGCGATATATTTATATATAAAAACAATATAGATTTTGAATTTATTATTCTATTTTCACTGATAGTATTTTACTTAGAGCACAACAATAACTTCGCTTTAGGTCGAAATGCATGTCGGATCAAGACTTCAATCATCTAAAACAGCTGGAAGCGGAAAGCATCCATATCATCCGGGAAGTGGCTGCTGAGTTTGAAAACCCTGTCATGCTTTACTCTATTGGCAAAGATTCTGCCGTGATGCTGCATCTGGCCATGAAAGCTTTTTACCCGGGTAAACCGCCCTTTCCTTTATTACACGTAGATACCACCTGGAAATTCCGGGAAATGATTGAGTTCCGGGATCAGCTGGCACAAAGACTGGGTCTTGAGCTGCTGGTGCATACCAATCCGGAAGGTCTGGCGCAGGGCGTCGGGCCATTTACCCATGGCAGCGCAAAACATACCGATGTGATGAAAACCCAGGCACTCAAGCAGGCATTGGATAAATACGGCTTTGATGCTGCGTTTGGTGGTGCCCGTCGGGATGAAGAAAAATCCAGGGCGAAAGAGCGGGTTTACTCTTTTCGCGACAAAAATCATCGCTGGGATCCGAAAAACCAGAGACCGGAACTTTGGAACATCTACAATAGCCAGGTTGAGAAGGGCGAGAGTATTCGCGTGTTCCCGCTGTCAAACTGGACGGAGCTCGATATCTGGCAGTATATCCACCTGGAAAAGATCCCTATTGTGCCACTGTATCTTGCCAAAGAACGCCCGGTGGTGGAGCGTGATGGCAACCTGATTATGGTGGACGATGAGCGGATGCCGTTGCAACCCGGTGAACAACCCCAGTTGCGAAAAGTACGCTTCAGAACCCTGGGATGCTACCCGCTGACCGGTGCCGTAGAATCTGAAGCCGATACACTGACCGACGTGATTCAGGAGATGCTCCTGACCAGAACCTCTGAGCGACAGGGCCGGGTGATCGACCATGACAGTGCCGGCTCCATGGAAAAGAAAAAGCAGGAAGGGTATTTCTGATGTCACACCAATCTGAACTTATTGCCACCGATATCGAAGAGTACCTGAACCGTCATGAACAGAAAGAGATGCTGCGTTTTCTCACCTGTGGCAGTGTTGATGATGGTAAAAGCACCCTGATTGGCCGTCTTTTACACGACACCAGCATGATTTATGAAGATCAGCTGGCTGCCGTAGAAAACGACAGTAAACGAGTAGGTACCCAGGGGGAAAAACTGGATCTGGCGCTGCTGGTGGATGGTCTGCAGGCAGAACGTGAGCAGGGCATTACCATTGATGTGGCCTACCGCTATTTTTCCACCGAAAAACGTAAGTACATCATTGCCGATACGCCCGGGCATGAGCAGTACACCCGAAATATGGCCACCGGTGCTTCCACCTGTGATCTGGCGATTATTTTGATTGATGCCCGTCAGGGTGTGCTGACCCAGACCCGGCGGCATACCTACATAGCCAGCTTGCTGGGCATAAAGCATATTGTCGTGGCCATCAATAAGATGGATCTGGTGGATTTCAGCAAGGCTCGGTTTGAAGAGATTCGTAACCAATACCTTGATTTTGCAGAACCGTTGCAATTGGGTGATATCCAGTTTGTGCCCATGTCGGCGCTGGAGGGCGACAATGTGGTACACCGCAGCGAACGGATGTCCTGGTATCGTGACAGTACGCTGATGGACGTGTTGGAAAATGTCGAGATCGCCCGGGACCGTAACCTGAATGACTTCCGCTTCCCGATTCAATATGTGAATCGCCCTAACCTGGATTTTCGTGGTTTTTCAGGAACGCTGGCTTCAGGCAAGATTAAGCCCGGCGATCAGATCAAGGTACTACCCTCGGGTCAGGTGAGCACCATTGCCCGCATTGTGACCTGGGATGGTGATCTGCCAGAAGCCCATGCGGGTCAGGCGGTTACCCTGACCCTGACCGATGAAATTGATATCAGCCGTGGTGATATGCTGGTGCGCCGGGACAGCAGTGTTCAGGTGGCTGCTGATCTGGATGTGGATCTGGTGTGGATGGCGGAACAGCCCATGAGCCCCGGCAGGCAGTATCAGATCAAGTTTTCTGCCGACAAGGTTCCGGGCAGTTTTGCCGGGGTTGATCACCGGGTTGATGTGAACTCCCTGGCCCATCACCCGGCAGAGCAGCTGGCACTGAATGAAATTGGCCTGTGCCAGCTCAGGCTGACCAGGGCGGTACCTGTGGACAGCTACCAGCGTAACCGCCAGACCGGTGCCTTTATTGTTATTGACCGGCTCAGTAACGCCACGGTTGCTGCCGGTATGGTACGGGGAGTCAGTGAGCGTACTCGGCAGGATTCACTCTCCAGAGTCCATCGGCAACAGCGCCTGGGTCAGAAAGGCGGTGTATTCAAAGTTGCCGGACAGCACGCCAAAATTATTGAACGACAGCTGTTTGATCGTGGGTTTTATCCATTGGTGATTGGCAGTGATGATGAACAGTGGGCTGCCAAGGCAGATGCGTTACTCAAGGCTGAAGTGGCCGTCTTGATTACCTCGGAAGATGAGGTGGCGGATAATGCTTCTGTAGACTCGGTGGTGGATACCATTGTGGCCTCTCTGACTCTTCCATAAACCTTTCCTCAGGCCTCTCTTCACCTGACAGAGAGGCCTATCAAAATCTACTGTGTTAGAACGGCAACAAACCCATTGAAACCATGCATTAGTACATAGTTTCAATGAGTTTGACGGATTGTCGTGCCTCCGTACTCCGTTCGTCCTGAGCCTGTCGAAGGACCCAAAGGGCCTAAAGGCGGAAACTCCGAACTCTGATAGATTGTGCCAAGCACCCTTCGACTCCGCTCAGGATGAACGGGGTGTACGGGTATTAAAGCTTTTCTGCGCTAATCCCTCGGCACTAACACCTCCTCCATGGGAGGACTGGCAGAATTATCCCGGGAACCGAAAAAGTCTGGTAGCGGTGGCAACAGGTAATTGGTAATTAAGGAGGTCGCGATTATAGCCACCAGTCTAAAGGTTACAGAGCTCATCGATTCGGGCAGCATTTGCCGGAGGTACTCCGATAAAATCTCCGACTCTGAAACGAATTGCCGGGCAAATTCCGGGGAAACGCCAGTATGCTCGGTGTCGGTCCTGACCACTCTATCAAGTAGCTCGTCCAGGCCCAAATAAGGCAGTAATGATCGAGCCAGGCGGTCAGCCAGTGGTTTGACAAAGCAGGGAATGTGGGCGTTGCAGTCAGTCTGGGGGCAACGCCGGAAGCAATCCCGCTGAATCAGGCAGCTACGGTGGAATGCGTGCCCCCGGGCGCATTTGACCATATCAGCGTTGCGATCAGGAGCCCGAGCGCCACGGCACAGAAAACAACTGCTGGCCGAATGTACATTATCCATGTGGCAAGAAACTCCGTGTGATGAAGTTCATCAGTTACCATTTGTTTTTGAATTTTTATTAGACCCCTTGTTTTCCCAAAAGGTTCAATGAAATGCTGTTGAAGGATGCCTTTTTTGACCGGTCAGCCAACCATTGACTGCCGCCATGGCGGCCTTGATTGCGTACGGTGTTCTCAGGCAGCCTTTGATTTCTCCCTGGAATTCTGCGCTGCTTCAACCACTTAACCAGAGGTCAGCAGTGACCCACCGGATTCATCAGGTGAATGGGCAAAAGCCCTGATAATAGGTACAAATGCCGGTTCAATGGGAATCCTCGCTGATCCACTATTAGGCCAATCATCTACAATGATCTGATTGATGACAGAAAGACATCCCCATTGGCCTGACAGCCTCCCAGGAAAACTGTGCCCCTGGCAGATGCTCAAAGGCGGGATGCTGGAAATTACCGAGAACAGGAGTCGAAATGAAGGCCGATTTTTATCAAGGGCTGCGCCGGCAGCTGGATGAGCTCAAACAGGAAGGGCTTTATAAAAGTGAACGGGTGATCAGCTCCCAGCAACAGGCTGAAATCAAAGTACTCTCCAATGGTGAGAGCGGTGATGAAGTGCTTAACTTCTGTGCCAATAACTACCTGGGCCTGGCCAATGCACCGGAGCTGATTGAAGCGGGTAAACAGGGGCTTGATCAATATGGCTTTGGCATGGCTTCCGTGCGCTTTATCTGCGGTACCCAAACCGTTCATAAAGATCTGGAAGCTCATATCTCCCGGTTCCTGGGCATGGAAGATACCATTCTCTATCCTTCCTGTTTTGATGCCAATGGTGGCCTGTTTGAAACCATCCTGGGGCCGGATGACGCCATTATCAGTGATGCGCTCAACCATGCCAGTATTATTGATGGTGTGCGCCTGTCCAAAGCCAAACGTTTCCGCTATGCCAATAACGATATGGCCGATCTGGAAGCGCAACTGCAGGCGGCCGAGGCTGCCGGTGCCAAAACCAGACTGATTGCTACCGATGGCGTATTCTCCATGGATGGGGTTATCGCCAACCTGAAAGGCATCTGCGATCTGGCCGATAAATACGGTGCGCTGGTGATGGTGGATGACTGTCATGCCACCGGTTTTATTGGTGAGAAAGGGGTTGGTACTCCTGAGTTCTGTGATGTTATGGGACGTGTGGATATTCTCACCGGTACCCTGGGTAAAGCACTGGGTGGTGCTTCCGGCGGTTACACCTCCGGTAAAAAGGAAGTGATTGACTGGTTGCGTAATCGTTCCCGTCCATACCTCTTCTCCAACACGCTGTCACCGAGCATTGCTGCCGCTTCGATCAAAGTGTTTGAGATGCTGGCTGAAGGCGCAGAGCTGCGCCGGAAGGTACGTGATAATGCCGACTATTTCCGCGCTGAAATGACCAGGCTGGGCTTTACCCTGGCCGGAGCCGATCATCCGATTGTACCGGTGATGCTGGGTGATGCGTCACTGGCTGGCCAGTTTGCCGACCGTATGCTGGAAGAAGGGATTTACGTGGTTGGTTTCTCCTTCCCGGTAGTGCCAAAAGGGCAGGCGAGAATTCGTACCCAGATGTCCGCTGCCCACAGCAGAGAGCACCTGGACAAAGCCATTGCCGCTTTCGCCAGGGTTGGTCGAGAGTTGGGCGTTATCCACTGATTCACACACAAGGCTTGCTATTGAATAGCAAGCCCATTGAGAAAACTGACACTGTGAAGACATTAGCAAAAAGCAAAGCAGAACCCGGAATCTGGATGGAAGACCGCCCCATGCCAGAAGTGGGTTACAACGATGTACTGATCAAAATCCGCAAAACCGCCATTTGTGGTACTGACATGCATATCTATCACTGGGATGAGTGGTCGCAGAACACCATTCCGGTGGGTATGCACGTTGGCCATGAATTTGTCGGCGAAATCGTTGACATGGGTGACGGTGTGCGTGGCTTTGAGGTCGGTCAGCGGGTTTCCGGTGAAGGCCATATTACCTGTGGCCACTGTCGTAACTGCCGTGCTGGCCGCCGTCATCTCTGCAACTTTACTGTGGGTGTTGGCGTCAATCGTGATGGTGCGTTTGCCGAATACCTGGTGATTCCGGCGGTTAATGCCTTCCCGATTCCTGATGATATCAGTGATGACCTGGCCGCAATTTTTGACCCGTTTGGTAATGCGGTGCACACCGCACTCTCTTTTGACCTGGTGGGAGAAGATGTACTGATCACCGGTGCCGGCCCCATCGGCATTATGGCGGCAGCCATCTGTCGGCATGTCGGTGCCCGCAATGTGGTGATTACCGATGTCAACGAATACCGTCTGGACCTGGCCCGTAAAATGGGTGCGACCCGCGCCGTGAATGTTGCCAATACCGGTCTGCCGGACGTGATGGCTGAGCTGGGCATGGTTGAAGGCTTTGATGTGGGCCTTGAAATGTCCGGCAATGGTCGTGCATTTAAGCAGATGCTGGAAAATATGAACTACGGTGGCAAGATTGCACTGCTGGGCATTCCAGCCAGTGACACGGTGATTGACTGGAACCAGGTGATCTTCAAAGGTCTGGTGATCAAAGGTATTTATGGTCGCGAGATGTTTGAGACCTGGTACAAGATGACCAGCATGTTGCAGTCTGGTTTGGATATTTCTCCAATCATTACGCACCGCTTCCCGGTTGATGATTTTGACAAAGGTTTTGAAATCATGGGGTCCGGACAATCTGGGAAAGTGATTCTGGACTGGTGTTGAATCCAGGCAACAAAAAAGCCAGCAAATGCTGGCTTTTTTGTTGTCAATGATCAGGTTTGTCACCGAATAAAACGCAGAAACTCTTCCCGGGTTGGCTGATTATCTTTCATCAGGCCACGCATGACCGAAGAGGTCATGGATGAGTTCTGTTTTTCCACACCGCGCATCATCATGCACATATGTTGCGCCTCAATCACCACGGCAACCCCTTTGGCGTCGGTGACTTCCATAATGGCATCGGCAATCTGTTTGGTCATGTTTTCCTGAATCTGCAGGCGGCGGGCGAACATATCCACAATGCGGGCAAATTTGGATAGGCCGAGCACCTTACCATTGGGTACATAGCCAATATGACACTTGCCAATAAAGGGCAGCAGATGATGCTCACACATTGAGTACAGCTCAATGTCTTTGATCACGACCATTTCGCTGATGTCGGATTCAAACACCGCACCATTAACGATCTCTTCCAGTGTCTGGCTATAGCCTCTGGTCAGGTATTGCATTGCTTTGGCAGCGCGAAGCGGCGTATCTCTAAGGCCTTCCCGATGAATATCTTCACCGACGGACTCAATAATGGCCTTGTAGTGTTCGCTGATTCTTTGAGACATTGGAAGAATTATCACTGCATGGTTATCGAAGTGGACGGCAGTTTAACACAATTAATACATAACCCGGAAAGCAGCTGAACGACTTTCTTTGCAAGGTTTGGTACAGGCTGAGCAATTTGAACAAGAAGAAGGGATGGCCAGGACAAACATGAACGGCATAACAGTTGCTAGTGTTTTTGCTTGCAGGTATGGTTGAAAAACCATGAGCCAAAGCGCGGTTGCAATTGTCAGGTGGTTGAGCAGGATTAACCTGTGCCGGACATCCCGTGCTGAAAATAATAACAACACCAAAGGAAAGATCTCATGCTGAAAAGTCTGAAAACAGTCGCTGCGCTGGGCGCATTGGCGGCAGCGGGTTTGGCACCGGTCGCCAGCGCTTCGGCAACGCTGGAGTCGGTAAAGGAAAAAGGTTATGTGGCCTGTGGTGTCAGCACCGGCCTTCCGGGCTTCAGTAACCCGGATGATAAAGGGCAGTGGAGTGGGCTGGATGTTGATGTCTGTCGTGCCGTTGCTGCAGCGACGTTGAAAGATGCTGGCAAGGTCAAGTTTGTACCGCTTACCGCTAAAGAGCGTTTTACCGCTCTGCAATCAGGAGAGATTGATGTGCTCTCCAGAAATACCACCTGGACCCTGACCCGTGATGCCTCCCTGGGCCTGAACTTCACCGGCGTCTCTTACTACGACGGCCAGGGCTTTATGGTGAAGAAAGACCTGGGTGTGAAAAGTGCCAAAGAGTTGGATGGTGCTTCTATCTGTATCCAGTCCGGTACCACCAGTGAGCTGAATCTTGCCGATTATTTCCGGGCTAATAATATGGAGTATCAGCCCGTGGTCTTTGATACCTCTGACAGTACGGCAAAGGGCTTTGATGCGGGGCGTTGTGATGTCCTGACTTCTGACCAATCTCAGCTTTATGCCTTGAGAGTTCGTCTGTCCAAGCCTGATTCCGCAGTGGTTCTGCCAGAAGTGATTTCAAAAGAGCCGCTCGGTCCCGTAGTGCGTCAGGGCGACGACCAGTGGTTTAATATTGTCAAGTGGAGCCTGGCCGCCATGATTAATGGTGAAGAGCTGGGCCTGAACTCGGGCAATATCAACGCGCAAAAAGCCTCTTCTGATCCCAATGTACGTCGTTTGTTGGGTATTGACGGCCCTAAAGGTAAAGGTCTTGCCCTGGATGATGACTGGTCTCTGCGGATTATCGAGCAGGTGGGCAACTATGAGGAGATCTTTGAGCGTAATGTAGGTGCAGAATCACCGCTTCAGATCGATCGTGGCCTGAACGCTCTCTGGAACGAAGGCGGTATCCTCTACGCTCCTCCCTTCCGTTAATTCAATCGTTATGACATATACCCCGCTTGCACGCAACGCGTGAGAGCGGGAGTATGGACAGTCCTGCATTTCTGCAGAACTTCTGAAGCGCGGGAACAAGATAAGAAAAAGGGAGTTAGGTCGTGAGTGATCCTGAGCACGTATCCCATAAAAAAAATGCAAGACCCTCCTTTTTGGAGAAGATGTTGAAAGAGATGCTGAGGCTATGGCGTGATGCCTCCTTCAGACCGCTGTTGATGCAGGGAATTGTGGTGCTGTTGGTGGTGATGCTCGGTGTCTGGGTGATCAATAACACCATGAACAACCTGGAGCATCGGGGCATCAGCACCGGATTCGATTTTCTTTCCCAGGAAGCGGGCTTTGGCATTATTCAATCGCTGGTGGCCTATGACGAATCCCACAGCTACGGCCGCACCTTTGTTGTGGGCATACTCAATACCCTGCTGGTGTCCGGATTAGGCATCTTCTTCGCCACCCTGTTGGGTTTTCTGGTGGGTGTTGCCAGACTGTCGTCTAACTGGCTGCTGGCCAGAATGGCATCGGTGTTTATTGAAACCTTTCGCAATATTCCATTACTGCTGCAAATCTTTTTCTGGTATTTCGCCGTTCTGGCGGCGTTACCCCATCCCCGGCAAAGTTATGCCCTCGGCGATACCATTTTTTTAAATCTGCGTGGTCTTTTTCTGCCCAAACCTATTATTGAGCAGGGGCTGCTGCCGGTTCTGGTCAGTTGCCTGGTGGCCATTGGTCTGGCGTTATTGCTAAGGGCCAGAAACCGGCAGAGAAGAGTGGCAACCGGTAAGGGCATTTCCGGTGCGCCCTGGTATATGGCTGCACTATTAATAGGCATTCCTGCGCTTATCTGGCACTTTTCTGGTGCATCGTTGGTTCTGGATACGCCAGCGCTGAAAGGTTTTAACTTCCGTGGTGGTATTGCCATCATTCCTGAGCTGGGCGCATTGTTACTGGCCCTGACCATTTATACCGCTGCCTTTATTGCCGAGGTGGTAAGAGCCGGTATTGAGTCTGTCCAGAAAGGGCAGAAAGAGGCTGCCGCGTCACTGGGGCTAAAGCCAGGGAAAGTGTTGACCCTGGTGGTGATTCCCCAGGCGATGAAGGTGATTATTCCACCATTGACCAATCAATATCTGAATCTGGCCAAAAACTCTTCACTGGCGACAGCGATAGGTTATCCGGACCTGGTCAGTGTCTTTGCCGGCACAACCCTGAACCAAACCGGGCAGGCGGTGGAAGTAATTGCCATGACCATGGCCGTTTATCTCACCATCAGTTTGAGTGTATCCCTGCTGATGAATATCTATAACAGACGTGTGGCGCTTATCGAGCGGTAAGGTTGAGAGAAATGATCAGTTACGATAGCAACATGATTCCTGCCCGTGAGCCACCGGCAACAGCCGTCGGTGTACTGGCATGGGTAAAAAATAATCTGTTTGCCAACCCGCTGAGTGCGCTGACCACGCTGCTGATTGCTTACGGTCTGTATTTATTGGTACCACCGCTGGTGCAGTGGGCATTTATTGAGGCTACCTGGTTTGGCACCGACAGCACTGCCTGCAGCAGTGAAGGGGCCTGCTGGGCTTTTATCACCGCAAGGCTTGATCAGTTTATTTACGGGTTTTATCCGGAAGAACAGCAGTGGCGGGCAGATCTCTTTTTTGCTCAACTGGCCCTGTTGATTGCCTGGCTGTCGTTTAAAGTGACACCCGGTAAAAAGTGGGTGTTGGGCTACAGCCTGGTACTGATGCCGGTGGTTTCCTGGTTTTTGCTTTATGGCGACCTGTTGGGGCTTGAGAAGGTGGAGACCCATCAGTGGGGTGGGGTGATGCTGACACTGTTGCTGGCACTGTGCGGGATGATCGCCTCTTTGCCATTCGGTGTGCTGCTGGCCCTTGGCCGTCGTTCCAATATGCCGGTCATACGGTCTTTATGTACCGGATATATTGAACTCTGGCGCGGTGTTCCCCTGATCACTGTGCTCTTTATGGCCTCGGTCATGCTGCCACTGTTTGTGCCGGAAGAGGTGGTGTTCGATAAACTGCTGCGGGCGCTGATCGGCATTATTCTGTTTCAGGCGGCCTATATGGCGGAAGTGGTGCGAGGAGGGTTGCAAGCGATCCCCAAAGGGCAGTTTGAAGCGTTCAACAGTCTTGGCCTGAGTTACTGGCAGGGGATGATTATGATTATCCTGCCCCAGGCCATGAGACTGGTTATTCCCGGGGTGGTAAATACCTTTATTGCCCTGTTTAAAGACACCAGTCTGGTACTGGTTATCGGCTTGTTTGATCTGCTGGCCATTATTCAGGCCGGGCTGAATGACCCCGCCTGGTTGGGTAACTCCATAGAGGGCTATCTATTTGCCGGGCTGGTTTTCTGGGTCTTCTGTTTTGGCATATCAAAGTACAGCCAGCGATTGGAACAACAATTACAGCGATAATGAAATCAGGGATGCCAATGGTATGAGTGATTATCTTGACGAGCCTCGTCTGCAAAAGCCATTACCGAAAAGTGGCCAGCCAGAGGTGACGATTCAGCGTGAAGCCGCTGTTGAGCAGGCCAGCCTGATTGAGATCAGTGGCCTGAATAAATGGTATGGTCAATTTCATGTGCTGCGAGATATTAACCTGAACGTTAAGAAGGGGGAGAAGATCGTTATCTGTGGGCCTTCCGGCTCCGGTAAGTCGACATTGATCCGCTGCATTAATTGCCTTGAGGAGCATCAGGAAGGCAGCATTGTGGTGGATGGCACCCGACTGACCAATGACCTGAAAAATATAGAAACCATCCGTCGTGAAGTGGGAATGGTATTCCAGCAGTTTAATCTGTTTCCACATCTGACCATTCTGGAGAACTGTACACTGGCACCTATCTGGGTCCGTAAACAGTCAAAAAAGGCAGCGGAGAAGGTGGCCATGGAATACCTGGAGCGGGTGAGGATTCCGGATCAGGCCAATAAATATCCCGGACAACTGTCTGGTGGCCAGCAGCAGCGGGTGGCGATTGCCCGAAGCCTGTGTATGAATCCGGAAGTCATGCTGTTTGATGAGCCCACCTCTGCCCTTGATCCGGAGATGATTAAAGAAGTGCTGGAGGTTATGGTCGAGCTGGCGCAGGAAGGGATGACCATGCTCTGTGTTACCCATGAAATGGGCTTTGCCCGGACGGTGGCTGACCGGGTGATCTTTATGGATGAAGGCCAGATTATTGAACAGGCTCCGCCGGAAGCGTTTTTCAGCAACCCACGTTCAGAGCGAACCCGCAGGTTTCTTGGGCAGGTGTTGAATCACTAGTACATTGTTTCAATGAGTTTGACGGGTTGTCGTGTCTCCGCACTCCGTTCGTCCTGAGCTTGTCGAAGGACCCATAGGGCCTAAAGGCGGAAACTCCGGACTCTGATAGATCGTGCCAATCACCCTTCGACTCCGCTCAGGGTGAACGGAGATTGTACTCATCGAAATGATGTACCAGGGAACTCAAAACGGTTTTGGGTTAATAAAAAAATACCGGCATGAATGGCTCACGCCGGTATTTTATGTCACTTGGCAATCAAAATTAGAACTTGTAGCGCAGAGTGGCGTGCAGTGCCCAGGCATTGGTGTCGTATTTGCCAGAGCTGGCTTTTGAAGTAGCGGTCAGGTCACCACCTCCTTTTACCGTATCATTTTTAGCTAAGTTATATTCTGCTCCCATATCAAGTGCCAATTTGTCGTCCATCAAGGTGGTACCTGCACCCATGGTAAAGGTATGAGCACCAGCAGGAGTGGAGAAGGTTGGTGCGGCGTATTCTTCTGGGGTCACGGCTGTTGTATAAATATAACCTGCTCTCAACGCCCAGTTGTCCATGCCGGTGTACTCAGTAGCAAAGCGGAAGTTCCACTGGTCATTCCAGTTAGTATTAATGCTGTCTACAGCCAGATTTCCTTCACTGCTGACAAACTTGATCGCTTCAATAGAGCTGTACTGCGACCAGGTAACTTCACCAAACAGCTTCCAGTCATCATTCAGACTGTAGTCTACACCTGTGGAAATCTGGGTTGGTAATGCTGTTTTAGCGGTAGCGTCTCTGCCTGCATAAATCGGGCGATCTATAGGGCCCAATTCAAAGCTAGCTTTGCCGTCTGCTTCTATATTAACGTCAGAGCGGTAATTCAGGCCCCAGCCCCAGCGGTTATCATCGGAGCGATACATCGCGCCAAGACGCACACCAAATGTGTTAAAGCCGGAAAGGTCATTGTAGCCCACAAGCGCACCAGCAGGACCGACCTTTGAAGCCAGATTGATATCAGCCCGGGCATAAGTTAGACGATAGGTGCCCCCGATAGACCAGTTGTCATTGATCTGATAAGCCAGTGCCAGGCCAGCTTCCATTATCTTGATATCGGTTGAATACTCGCCAGTCATGCGCAGATCAACCATGTTACCCATGATCGGTACAACACTACCGACAGTAACATCTTCATAACTGGCAGAAGCACCACCGGCACCGTAGAAACCATAACCCATAACAAACTTTTCATTCAGGCGAAAAGCTCCGGTTATACCGGCATTTGGAACAAAGTTTCTCTCACCTTTCACATAGGATTTATCGCCTTCAGCAGGACCGTTGGTCTGAACAAAGGTAGGAGAGGCATTCAGGGCAAAATCATTGCCCTCAATACGAGCCAGACCCGCCGGGTTGTAGAAAACGGCGCTGGAGGTATTAACGGAAGAAACAGCGGCACCCGCAAGGGCCGCGTATTTCGCGTCCCACATGGTCGCTTTTTCAAAGCCACCTGCAACGGCATTACCGGTGAATACGGCAAAAGCCAGAGAGGAAAGAACAAATAAACGGCCTTGGCGCGAAACCATAGACATGAAACTCCACAAAAGTCTATTGAGCAGTACTCTGACCAGTCACTTCCTGAAATCGACCGTCAGTGGATGATACCGCTAAGAAAGAAGCACGCAGAAAATGTGCCGAATAAAACTGAAAGGAATATTATTCAGATTTTAAAAAATTTTCTGTTATGTTTTGTTTCTAAAAGAGTTTTTCAACCTGAATTCAAGTCATAAATGCATAACCCATGATTTTTCTTGCATCTATTCCGGTTAACTCCTTGAATGCCTCATAAGGAGTCTTGTAACCAAGACATTTTCTGGGCCTACTGTTCAGCTTATCGACCGCTATCATGACTTCTTTTTCTGTGACGTTATTAAGTTCCATAGACTTGGGGAAGTACTGCCTGAGCAGGCCATTAGCGTTCTCATTCTGACCTCTCTCCCAGGAGTGATATGGTGCAGCAAAGTAACTGTCACATTTCAAAGCTTTGGCAATCTCCTCATGCTGAACAAACTCCTTACCATTGTCGTAAGTGATGGTTTTGACGAACTTTTTCAGGGGCTTGAGCGCGCCGATCATCGCCTGTTTAACCGCTTTTGCCTTCTTACCAGGCAGAGGAACAGCAAGGCGAAGCTTGGTCTTCCGTTCATCCAATGTTGCGATGGCCCCTTTATGGTTTTTACCTATTATGGTGTCAGCCTCCCAGTCACCGACACGTTCTCTGTTGTTGGCTACTGCTGGACGTTCTTCAATACCAACCCGGTTAGGTATGCCGGTTCGGTTATGGGCTGAGCCATATCTTTTCCGGTATGTCTTTTTCTGGTGTCGCAAGTGCTTATAGAGGCTGCCACCGTTACGCTTATCATCTGCGATAAACTGATAAATCGTTTCGTGGTGTAGCTTGATCTCTCCTTCCTTTTTAAGCCTTCCCGCCACTTGCCCAGGACTCCAGTCTGAACAAATATCATTAGAAATTCGTCGTTTAATATCTTCTGTCAGCTTAACAGCCTTGTTTTTTTCCTTGTGTCGCTTTTGGGCCATACGATGTGCCTGCTGGTGCCTGTAACCACGCAGCCCCTTGTTTCTCCCTAACTCTCGTGAAAGAGAACTCTGTGAACGTCCAAGTTTTTTTGCCATTTTGTTCTGGGAGGTCCCATTTTTCAGTTCAATTTCGATATAATGTCTCTCTTCAGAGCTCAGGTGCTTAAAGGCCATCCGTGGCGTCCTCTGTTTGGTTTGGTTGCTTAACAGAGTACCCCTGAGTTCTGATTCATTTCAAAGGCAATTCAGTGGCAACCCTCTGGTTACAGAGGTTATGCATTTATGATACGAATTCAGGAATTATGTAAGTCGGTATTCACCAAAAAAGTTGGAATATATAAATCAAATATAGTTGACAGGTGTTCAACATAAAATATTTGATTATGGCGAAAGGAGTCACAAATGAAAAAATGTATAAGAAGTATAGGTAGCTGCTGGTTTTGAACTGGCAGCTTATTAGCTTTGCCTTCCGGTGAGCATTTTTATGTCTAGATTTATCGCTTTTTTTTCAGTGTTATTCTCTCTTCAGGTGCTAGCTTCAGATATTGAAAGCTATGAAAGGCATCTGTCTGATCGTTTGGAGGGAAGATTAAATGAGTTTATGGATGTTATTGAAAGCTCTACTTCGGATGATGAATATGCGCCATCCATCCATGCTACAGAGGAAGAGATTCTTGAGCATATAGCGCCATCGAAAGATTATAAATCAAGATTTTTAGAGGCTTTCTCACACCAACTGAGAGAAATTGATTCTGTGCTGTCGGAGTTATCGACCAGCGATTATGTAGAAGAAAAAGCTCAATGTGGTAGCGTGATTGAACGCTATAGACACAAAGAGATGGACATACTCAAGCAGTGGGAAAAAGGTTTTTCAGGGTTGCCTTTTGAAACAGCTGAGCAGCGTGTGGATTTTTCTTCAAGAGTTAATGCATTTATGGCAATGCCTGCATTTCTGGCGGGAAATGTCACTAATGTGTATATAGCTTGCCTGTATCCTGAGTCGAAGCCATTGATTGTTTTTGATCCGGATAAAATGGGGAGTATGGTCCAATGGCACTGACTTAAGGCCTCAGCCCTTGATAATTCAAGGCTTACTCGGAAAGAAGCGACTATAAAAAGTCACAAACCTAAATATTTCCCTTCCGAGCAAGCCATGAACAAGTGTAGCCAAGAGTTTCTGTCCCTCGCAAATGAATGCCTTCACCAATTTGCACAGACTGAAAGTGATGAATTTTCATCAATCCTTACCTCTGATGACCTTAACTCTTTTCAGAATTGTTACCCCGGCTGCAGGGTAAGGGATTTTCCACCCATCAAAACATTAACCTTGTTCATGCGACAGGTGGCCAGTGACACCAAATCATGTCGCCACGCCCTCATTGATGAAGCGAGAGACCTGGTCGTCAGGGGCAACAAGAAGAAAGTGCCCAACACTGACACCAGCGCATATTGCAAAGCGAGGCAACGGTTGAGTGAAGCATCCCTAAGAGGTTTGCTGCGCAAATCTGGCAATAGCCTTGATCACGCCTCACCAGAATCATGGCTATGGCATCAACGTCGTGTACTGCTTACTGATGGTTCAAGATTGTTGATGCCTGACACCGAGAAAAATCAGAAAGAATATCCTCAGCCTGGCACTCAAAAAAAGGGCTTGGTTTCCCGATTCTCAGAATTCTTGTTTTGATATGTCTTGGCAGTGGCGCATTGCTTGATTTTGCTGTGGCTGCCTACGAAGGGAAAGAAACCGGAGAACAAGCTTTGCTCAGGAAATTGTTCTCCCATCTGCAGGATGGCGACATCCTGTTAGGTGATGCGAATTTTGAGAACTGCTTCCTGTTGGCTTTGTTGTTACAAGCCAGGCTGACTTGGTTTTCGAGAAAAAAGGTGCCCGCCATATTGATTTCCGGAAATGCGATCAAAAGCTGGGTAGCAAGGATGGATTATTCAAATTAACAAGACCAGTCCGACCTGAGTGGATGAGTCAGGAGCTTTATGATCAGATGCCTGCAGAGCTGGTAATCCGTGCTGTCAAGAACAAACGTCGCACCATCATCACCACTTTATTGGATGCTGAGGAGTATCCCCGGACAGAGATCATTGCGCCGTATCTGAAATGCTGGTGTCATTCCTTCAGACGTTGCTGGGAGCATCGGGTGACTGGCTGGAACAGAAAATCATTAATATGTTGGACATCATAGGACGGCATATTGTTGGAAATCGACCCGGTCGGTCGGAGCCAAGAGCCGTTAAGAAACGTCCAAAACTGTATAAAAGGCTCCAGCATTCAAGGTCGCAGGCACGCAGACTCAAGAAATACCAAGAGAAGTGAGCTTAAGTCAGTGCCATTGGGCTATAGCCTGGAAATCGTTTCACCCACAGAAGCGATGTTCGACAATTTTTCTAAGCCAACGACAGTCCTTGAGCCCTGCAAGGGAAGAGCATGCCCCCACGCCGGTAAATTTCGAGAGGCCAGGAAAAAAATACGACAAATACCTAATGATAACTTGAACGTCAGAAATAGTGGTGTTTCTAGAGTAAAAGGCGGCCATGCGGTTAATCTTCAGGATGTGAACCTGCTAAAAATTGAAACTCATGCCTGCATTGAACTGATTGTTCCTATTGCCAATAGAATGATTCAGCAAACCATGAGACTGACTGGTGGGCTTAGCCAGAAGCACTGGTTGGCCTGCGAGCGCAGAGGAGCAATTGACCCGGGGGATAATCCATTTATTCCGGTTACTGGTCACTCCGTTGTTCGAATGCAAACACCGGTTCGGTGTGAGGGCGACCTCTACAACGGGAAAAGATGTAAGAACCTGAGATGAGAACCCGCTGTAACCAGTATTCTCTAATAAAAATCAGTAAGCATGGAAGTAGAAAGGAGTCTTTATGTTTAGAAACAAACCTGTGGTTTCAATATTGTTGAAGTATTGCGGAGTGGCTACGATTGCCCTGTGTATAACTTCAGTGGCACAGGGTGGGGGCATAGGCGGGGGAGTTGACAATATTCCCTTTAAGCCATTGGCAGGAGCAATGACTTTTGGTGATGAATACAAAGTGTTTGTTGACTACGAGGCGATTTCCGGGCCAGTGATTTATCGTGATGACGTGTCTGATGAAGAGCAGGAGGGGTATGATCTCAGCTCATCGTTGAGAGTATCCGGCGAATGGCGAAGGCTGGTGCACGACTATCAGAAAGAAGATATGGCGTATTCAGTCATCGATCATATCAAAAGAGGGTGGAAGACGCTGATTTTGAGACTGTTTATCAATGCCAGGGCAGTGCGTGTGGTGATACTGCAGGCTGGTCACTGTACCTGTCTTCAGACATTATCGGGATGAATGAAACTCAGCACTACATTTTGTGCCGCACCCCTTCCAGTAATGGTGGTTACTGGCTGGTTGCTGCCTATGTGAACGACATTGGTTATATACCTCGCAGCATTGTTGATATTGTTCAAACAAGGCCAGACAGCGGCAAAGCAATGCAGATTGCCAGACACTTGCTGAAAGACCCTGCACCCTTTCAGTTTGCAACCGGTTCTGACATAGTTATCAATAAAAATCCGGACGAGTTGATGAAACTGGCTCGTTATCTGGACGATCATCCCGGACAGGCCATAGAGATTACAGGCCATGCAGATAGCACCGGTGATGCCACATTCAATAATGAGTTGTCCGCACGAAGGGCAAAGAACGTCAGCCAGTTATTGGTGGCAGCCTACGGGATTGATCAGTCACAACTGAATATCAGGGCAATGGGGGAACAATCACCCATTGTTCGCAATGAGACGGAAGAAGGGCTTCGCCTAAATCGCCGGGTAGAACTTCGAATCAAACCCATGCTCAAGGGAGAGCAGTAATGAATAAGAAAAGAACGTATCGTGCAATGATTGGTGCTTTGGCCATGGTAGTAACCGTAACTGCCAGTGCCAGAGATTACTCTAATGAATCGCTAAGCGCCGAAGAGCTTCAGGCCATCAGTATGATGCCAAAAGAATTGCAACAAATGTTGGAGCACGTTCAGCCCGAAGCCAGTGAATCGGTGATTACCCTTCCCAGGCCAGCTGACGCAAGGTTAGAAACCCACCTGACCAAAGCGCCCGCCTTCTTTGGCCCCGATGCGCTGCCATCCGCTGTCTATCAAACCAGCATGCCATTTAACGACTTGGTGAAATGGTACCGACATAAACTGCCATCAACGTATATGAAATTCACGGCGGGCGATGGTGAAGTCCTGTTTGTAGATAAAGCCAGGGCCAAAGGGAAAGATATTGCCCGTATCGAATCAACAAAAGAGATACTCTCGATTCCTCATGTCAGGCTGGAGCCTGCTACAGCTAGTGATGATCTGTTCAGTGAGCCTGGAGAGACAGAAATTAAGCTGATCTATCAACCCTGAACTTCGGAGTAGTAACCATGGATGCTTATGTTTTGGGTAATCTGGCAGGCCGGCTGTTAATCAGCTATCTGCTGGTTTGGCTGTTGTGCTGGCTGTTTTCAAAGTGCAACTATAAAAAATCTGTTCGCAGGCTGCATTCCTGGCAAGGTCTGCTTGGGGTTCTTGTGCTTTTCGGGGTGCCCTTGCTGGCCTCCGTAGGAGCCAGAATCGGATGAGGAAAATTGCCCTGTGCTTGCTGTTGTCCGTATCAGGTGCGTTGGCTCATGCTGAGCCGCCGGTTCAGTCCAGAGAGTTGCAAATTCTCTGGACTGGCCTGGGTTATCAGGTGGGTATTGACAATGATCCACCCTGGTCAGGT
>NZ_JBLYNV010000038.1:0-54026 GCF_049310165.1 Endozoicomonas sp. ALE010
GAAAGTTGAGGGTTCTCTTGTGTTTTCAGAAATTATGAGTATGTCAGTTTTCTGGTTGTGGCAGCTGACGTGTATTCATCGGGAGTAGCTGCGCTCATCTGTTGATGTGTGAGAAAGTTTCTGAAATAAAGGCGGTATTTGATCAGCCTGTAACTTTCCAGCTGTCGTTTAAAACGAGTGACGGAAAATATCAGTCCATACGCCATACCCCGGATGCGTTTCGAGTTGCAGAACATGGAGTAAAGTTTATTGAGTGTAAACGAGTAGAAGAGTTGCTGGAACTCAGTAAGAAATACCCTGACCGTTATATCTATGACGAAAAGGAACAATGCTTTCGTTCACCAGTGATGGAGAGGAAGCTCGACGGGACTGGTATTGGTTACGTTTATTTCACAGATGCTGATTGTAACCCTCGGTTTCTGGCTAATATCCGTCATCTGATGGATTACTTGCGAAATAGTAAACAGAAAGATATTCCAACTGAAATGGAACAACAGTGTATAAATTTTATTACCAATTCACCGGTCATGGAAATCGGTGAACTTCTGCGTCATCACCCGCAATTAAAGGCAGATAATATTCTGCAAATGGTTGCTGGTCGAAGGATATTTGTTGATTTGGAAAATGACTTACTTTCTGATCTGGAAACCTGCAAGTTATTTACTTCTGAAGCCAGTTGTCAGGTTTATTCATTGACCAGGGATGCCAAGCCTTCAAACAATTCTCAATTTTTGTCATCGATTAATATTCCCATTTCAAAGGGAATGATTTGTCGTCATGGGGAGCAACAGTGGTTGCTCCAGTCTATTGAGCCAGTGAAGCAAACTGTGTTGGTTGAAATTACTGGGGGAAAAAAGACTCAATTGAAACCATTTAAGTTAGAGGATGTCAGAGGTCTCATTCAATCCAGAGAGTTATCGGTTGTTCATTATGAGCAGGAAGAAGATGTGCATACATCGCTTATGCTGTCTGCTAGCGAGGATAATCAAAAAAGAGCTTTGAAACGACATGCTGCTCTGAATCAGTTGATTGCAGGAGATATCAATCGCCATCAGGCTGCACAATATTTAGGGTGCAGTACTCGGACTATTCGACGATATTTGCAACGTCATGGTGAAGGTGTTACTCGCAGAGGCAATGGTTTACCTGAGTTAGTTGATAAAAATCAGGAAAAGGGTAATAGCGAAAGAGTCATCGGTGGTAGGTCTCTGGAGCTAGCCAATGATGTAATTGATTCAGAATATCTCTCAGCAAAAAATAAGAATGTTGCAGCTATTCATCGAGATTATGTTCGTCTTTGTAAGGATGAACATATTGAATCAGGCTCTTATAGCTGGTTGAGACGTTTGATTAAATTGGTTGATCTTGGTAAACGAGTTCGTGAACGGGAAGGTCATAAAAAATTCAAAGCAATGATGCCTATCACCACAAGTGATGGAGTAATTGAGAGCAGACGGGGCGCCCGTGCATATGAATATGTCCATATTGATCACACACAACTTGATCAAGCGTTAAAGTTTCCAAATATGAAGCCAGCAAAGCCATGGTTAACGGTTGCTTCAGATTCTTATTCCCGGGATGTACTCGCTGTTTATCTCACAATGAATAGTCCGTCAATTTATTCTGTACTGATGGTTGTTCGGGAATTAATCCAACGGCATGGTCGGTTTCCAGAATCTTTTTGTGTTGATGGTGGAGCAGAGTTTGAAAGCGTCGTATTTGAGCAGTTGTGTGCTTTTTTTTCAGTGACGATTCATAGCCGAAAAAGTAATCCTCGTGGTGGTTCAGCTGTTGAGAGTGTATTCAAGCAGCTCAATGAAGCAGTCATACACGGCTTGACCGGAAATACAAAGCTTATGAAAAATCCACGACAATTAACGTCAAAAGTCAATCCTTTTCAAAATGCACTTTGGGATTTTCAATCTTTGAAGCAGTTACTGGAGGATTATTTTTATGAGCATTACAACAAAACAGAACATCCTGCTCATATGTTGATACCGGATGATGTCCTTGCAGAAAGTTTGATTCTTCACGGTGATCGGGATAATCGGAAAATTGATATTAATGATGAGCATTTACAAATCATGATGCTTCCATACGATAAACATAAACGAACCCGTATTATTCAGCCGGTAAAAGGTGTTGAAAGAAAAGGAAAGTACTATGGGCATGATTTATTCAGTAGCCCTGAATGGTTGGGGCGTGAAGTTGAGATACGTATCGATCCTGAAGATGATTCTTATGTGTATTGCAACCTGAATGGCTGGAAGCGTTGTAAACGAGTGGCTGTTGAGGATCGCTATTATCCGGGGATTGATCGATCAGTAATTACTGAAGCCAGCAGCTTCACCCGGTCTTTTCATTCACAGAAGGCAAGGGCTGAACGCGCTGTACCTATCAACAGGAAAATTGCTGACAAAGAACGGGAGCTTAAAGAACAGCAGGAAGATGAAATGGCAAAGCCATCAAAATCCAAAACTGGCAAAAGGGTTCCTTCGCTGCGTATTGAACCGGGTGTCAATGATATCGATGATTTTTAGTGGTTTTACCGTTCCTTGCAGGTGTGCTTTATCAGAGTTGGGCTTGGTAGTAGCTAAGATCAATCCAGTTTTCATCAAGAAACTATTTCACCTGAAATAGTCGCTTATTTCAAGTTAACAATTACAAGGATTAAGGAAGGTCTGAAATGGCAAAAACTTTACACCCTAACCGAAAATTCGGCGATGACATTCTTCAATTACCCATCACGGACAGGGTTGAATTTTTTGCGGATAAGCAGATTAAACATCAGATCTTGAGTCAAGCCTACGATGAGCTTCTGATGAAGGCTAAAAAAATAGGGGGCGTTGAATTTATCGAGATGGTTGGGCCAACAGGTGCTGGAAAAAGCTGTGCTGCCAGAAAGTTTGTTGAGGATAAATTGGCAGAAAGCCAGGAGTCTATGAAAAATGATCCTCGTATGGTGCCAGTTATTAGTGTGCAATGTCCTGCATCGATTGGCGGTAAATTTGCCTGGGATCCGTTGTTAAAGAGTATTTTAAGGACTGGTGGTGATGCTTTGATTGATAGCGGGAGCTACGCTCTGGAATTTTCGGAGGGAGTCAGCCAGAAAGAAATTTCGAAGTTGTTGCTGAAAGATAACAAGGTCTCTGACTTGGTGGAAGTCATCCAAAACTTTCTATTTCAGCGGCAAGTGAGGTACCTGATTATTGATGAAGCTCAGCATATTATTGATGCCTGCAGAACACCCTTGGAAGCGCTTCAATGTATGGAGCTGCTGAAGTCCCTGGCAAGTTTGAGTGGCTGTATTATTGTCTTGGTCGGAACTTACCGACTGTTGCGCTTTGGTGAAACCAGTGCGCAGCTCGGAAGGCGGTCGGAGATTATCGAGTTGGGGCCTTATCATAGAGGCTCTCAGAAAGACCTTGATCATTTTGCTTATGCCCTTGATGGATTGCTTGCGCGCTATCCCATACGCTTTTCTGATGCTTTGTTTGACAAAGTCAGTGAAATTCATTTGGGCTGCTGTGGCTGTATCGGCATTCTGAAGGACTGGTTGACCAAGACATTGTACAGAACGCTTGAATCTGGTGGGGATTATGTCAGCGTTAAAAGTCTGATGGATAATAGAATGGATCCCCGGGAATTGAACCGGGTTGCCGCAGAAATCAAGATGGGTAAAGATTATTTTTCCAGGGTTACGATGTTCGATGTCGAAGACATGCTGTTGGGTGGGGGAACACAAATTCATAAAAAATCGGGGTCAAGGGGTGTGCAGCGCAAACCCAGTCATGACCCAGTGGGGCCGCAACTATGATGGCAACCTTTCAACAATTACCACGCACTGTTCTGTTTGGTTTGGAGCCAGCTGATGCCGGTGATGGATACATGTTTGAGTCCGTGGGGAGTTATCTGGTTCGGCTGGCCTATGCTCATCGAAAAGCACCGCATCATTTTCTGAGACATTTTCTGAACCCTGTTCTCGGGCAGGGGCAGGTATCCAATGATCTGTTTATAAGTTATGGCTTTTCTGCAATGAACGGCTATCGGCCTAAGGCAGAGGTGTATGTGAGTGCTTTGGCAGTATTTACCGGGCAGCGGGGCGTAGAGTTATTATCCATGTCTCCCTGGAAAACATTGCTGGATTCTATGGGCAAAGGGCTCTTTCACTCTTCAAAAAAATGGTGCCCGGAGTGTCTGTATCAATGGCGTAGTGCGGGGGAGGTTTTGTATGAGCCGTTAATCTGGAGTTTGCAAAGTCTGGAAGCTTGCCCCATTCATCAATGTACTCTGAAAAGTAGCTGTTCAGATTGCGGTGCGAGACAGTATATGGTTCAGCGCGTTTTGCCCGTGGGGTATTGTCCTGAGTGCGGTTCATTTCTGGGTGAACCGAGTGGTGAGGATGACAGGCAGGCACTTTCACAAAAGGAGCTATATCTCTTGGACCTGGTGGCTAGTCGACACCTGGTAATAGAGGGTGTATCACTTCAACAGTTATTGAGAGATGGCATTCGGGTTGTGATGTCAAGGCTGGGTGTGACTTCGACAAAAAAGCTTGAGCAATTACTTTCTTTTTCGAAAGCAACAATCAGTCAGTGGTTTTCTGATGGTAAGCGTGGAACCAGACCGACATTGAGTACCTTGCTGAATTTTTGTGTTGCTGTGCAGGTTAGTCCGGCAGACCTGCTGTTTCACCATAAGCGGATTGACCCGGATGCGAAAATTGCAGAACTGGATGGGCGACAATCATACGATAATGCTGACAAGCTCGATTGGGTTGAGTGTCAGTTAACGAAAATTGTAAATGATCACAGCGAGATCATTTCGGTGAATCAGGTGGCAGAACAGCTCAAAGTTGGGGTGAGTTACCTGCGTTATCACTTTCCGGAAAAAACTGCCGAACTGGTTGCGAAAAATAATGAGCTTCGGGCAAAGCAGCGGAAGGCTCGAAATAAAAGAAAAATTTCGTTGGTTGAGGAAGCCTGTCAGCATTTATTAGATGGCGGTGTTTTTCCTTCCCATAATTATGTGCGGGCAGCCTTGAAAAATGAGTTGAAAAATTTTGGCTTTGGGGAGTTTACTGAAATATGGCGAGAGGTAACTGAAAAGCTGTAAAAATATCCATTCAAAGATTTCCTTTCTGAAATTCCTTTCTGTTTCTCTGTAAGAAAAATCCTGGATATTAACGTGGCTATGGCTTGCACATATTGTGCGGTCATGGGCTATGTCGTTTGGTAAGTTTACAGAATTTTCGTATTTTTCAGGCAGTTATTGGGGAAATTTATTTTGCCGAAACTTGTCCGGGAATTTTTCTGAGGAAGTGTCCGCTTTCCTAAGTATTATGAGGGAATCTGAGCAAGAAAATGTCCGCTTTTCTGGAAAGCGTATGTGCAGATAAAAGGATTTGTCGGAGAAGTTGTCCAAACGGACAATATCCGTGATCACGGACAGGAAGGAATAAAACATTAATCATTGGTACCAGTGGTCGGACTCGAACCGACACGCCCGTGAAGGCAACGGATTTTGAATCCGTCATGTCTACCAATTCCATCACACTGGCATTTGATGTTGCTGAGCTTATGTTATCTGTTCGCTGATTTCAAAACTTTTTCTCATCGAGTGAAGAGTTGAGTCTGGCTGGCGAAGTGGCGGTTGCTCAAGTGCGGCGAAGTATATCAAAGAGATTATTGAGATCAAGCAGTTATTGAACAGTGAGAGCAAAAAAGTAAGTTAAGTCCGTAACATGGCATGGGATAGCCCTCCTGACACTTCCTTCGTTTTGCAGTATCCTTCGGTGCTTTTTTAATATGACTGGTTTTTCTGTGCTTTTTTCCCATAAGTGGCGTGGGCTGCTTTTGGGAATGAAGACATTAACCACCGGATTGTCCATGCAAGTCAGTGATTTTGATTTTGATCTGCCCGATGAGCAGATTGCCCGGTTTCCTGCAGAGGATCGTACCGGCAGCCACCTTCTGTGCCTTGATGGTAATAGTGGTGAGGTTAGGCATCAACAGTTTTCTGATATAGAAAGTCTGCTTGAGCCCGGTGACCTGTTGGTGCTGAATAATACCCGGGTGATTCCGGCCCGTTTGTATGGTCAGAAAGAGACGGGTGGCAAAATTGAGGTGCTGATTGAGCGAGTGGAGGAGGATAATCTGGCGCTGGCCCAGGTAAGGGCCAGCAAGTCGCCAAAGCCGGGCGCTGTGTTATTGCTGGCAGATGGCGCGGTGCGTGTTGTTGTGGAAGGGCGTCGGGATTTTCTGTTTATTCTCCGGTTTGAAACATCGGTTTTACCGCTGCTGCTGGAACACGGCCACATGCCATTGCCGCCTTATATTGACCGTGAAGATGGTGATAGTGATCGTCTGCGTTATCAAACGGTGTTTGCGGCAAAGGATGGCGCGGTGGCGGCACCAACGGCAGGGCTTCATTTTGATGAAGCATTGCTGGCGCGTCTTGAGGCCAAAGGCGTTAAGAA
This sequence comes from Endozoicomonas sp. ALE010, assembly GCF_049310165.1. Classification (NCBI taxonomy): domain Bacteria; kingdom Pseudomonadati; phylum Pseudomonadota; class Gammaproteobacteria; order Oceanospirillales; family Endozoicomonadaceae; genus Endozoicomonas; species Endozoicomonas sp. ALE010. Next base: position 6,479 of record NZ_JBLYNV010000038.1, read on the forward strand.
AGTATTTGTGACGCTTCATGTGGGTTCAGGAACGTATCAGCCGGTTCGGGTTGAAAAGATTGAAGACCATGTGATGCATGCGGAGTATATCGAAGTTTCTGAGGCCGTCTGTCAGGCGGTGCGGGAAACCCGTGCCAGGGGTAATCGTGTTGTTGCGGTGGGTACCACGTCGGTGCGCAGCCTTGAGTCGGCCTCGGCATCCGGTGAGATTGCCCCGTTCCAGGGGGATTCCAGCATCTTTATTTATCCGGGTTATGAGTTTCGCAGTGTGGATTTGATGGTGACCAATTTTCATCTGCCGCAATCCACCTTGTTAATGTTGGTCAGTGCTTTTGCCGGTCGGGAAAATGTGCTGGCTGCCTATAAAGAAGCCGTTGAGCAAAAGTACCGCTTCTTCAGTTACGGCGATGCCATGTTGCTGACCCGTAAGGTGGACTGATTCAATGAGTTTGACGGGTTGTCGTGCCTCCGCACTCCGTTCGTCCTGAGTGCTGAGCTTGTCGAAGTATCGAAGGACCCATAGGGCCTAAAGGCGGAAACTCCGGACTCTGATAGATCGTGCCAAGCACCCTTCGTCCGTGCATCCTGAGCGGAGCCGAAGGGCGCTCAGGGTGAACGGAGATCGTACACGTCAAACTCATTGAAACCATGTACTAGACACTGTCGAGTTTAATAGAAGGCGTGTCTTTGTAGTTTAAGAGAAAGAGCTATACAAAATTCATGACAAGAGAATGCTTTATGCAGTTTGAGCAGCTGGCTACCGATGGCAAAGCCCGTCGTGGTCGGCTGACTTTTCCCCGTGGCACGGTTGAAACACCATGCTTTATGCCCGTGGGGACCTATGGCACGGTAAAAGGCATGTTGCCAAGGGACATTAAAGAGATTGGTGCAGAAATTATTCTGGGTAATACCTTTCATTTGATGCTGCGTCCGGGCACCGAAATTATTCAGAAGCATGGCGACCTGCACGACTTTAACCAGTGGCACGGTCCGATTCTGACAGACTCCGGTGGCTTTCAGGTTTTCAGCCTGGGCAAGTTGCGCAAAATTACCGAAGAGGGCGTTTCTTTCCAGTCTCCGGTGGATGGTTCCAGGGTGTTCCTGAACCCGGAGATTTCCATGCAGGTTCAGCGTGAGCTGGGTTCGGACATCGTGATGATTTTTGATGAGTGTACGCCGGGTGATGCTAATGAAGAGCAGGCGCGTACCTCTATGGAGCTTTCTCTGCGTTGGGCGGCTCGTTCCAAGGCCGCTCACGGTGAAAGTCCTTCTGCCCTGTTTGGCATTATCCAGGGGGGCATGTTTGAAGAGTTGCGTGATGTGTCCCTGGCAGGTCTGACCGAGATTGGCTTTGATGGTTATGCCATTGGCGGTCTTTCCGTGGGTGAAAGCAAAGAGGATATGATGCGTATTCTCTCCCATATCACCCATAAAATTCCCGAGAGCCATCCCCGTTACCTGATGGGTGTTGGCAAGCCGGAGGATATTGTTGAGGCGGTTCGTCGTGGTGTTGATATGTTCGACTGTGTCATGCCAACCCGTAACGCCCGCAATGGTCACCTGTTTGTCGATGAAGGGGTGATCAAGATCCGCAACTCGGCCCACAAGATGGATGAGCGTCCACTGGAAGAGCACTGTGATTGCTATACTTGCCAGAATTTCAGTCGCTCATACCTGCACCATCTGGATAAGTGTGGTGAGATTCTCGGCTCCATGCTGAACACCATCCATAACCTGCGCTATTACCAGCGGGTGATGGCCGGTCTGAGAGGTGCTATCGAAGAAGGTAAGCTGGAAGCGTTTGTTGCCGAGTTCTATCGCAAGCGTGGTCAGGATGTTCCTGACTGGGGTTGATATTTTCTGGATAGTCCCAACTAACAGTCTGTTCGTGTAAATACGGATAAGGTCCTGGGCTTGATGCTTTTGGAATTGGGCTCCGCCACCGCTTTTGCCCGCTTTCGGCGAAGGGGTGGGTTCCGGACTGGTTGTTTTTCAGGTAAATTGCTGCGTCAACGGTAATAATACGATTAGGAGTATTGGAATGATTCCTTTCATCAGTCAGGCACACGCTGCGGCAGAAGGTGGTGCGGCTGCTGCGGCAGCTGGACCGGGTATGATCGGTCAGCTGGTCATGCTGGGTGGTTTTGTGCTGATCTTCTGGCTGCTGATCTGGCGCCCCCAGAGCAAGCGTGCCAAAGAGCACAAAAACCTGATTGCCGGTCTGGCCAAGGGTGATGAGGTGGTCACCACTGGCGGTATTCTTGGCAAAGTCAGCAATGTAACGGATGAGTTTGTGACCCTGCAGGTTGCCGACAATATGGAACTGAACTTCCAGAAAGGTTCTGTGGCCGCTACCCTGCCCAAAGGTACCATCAAGGCCATCAAGTAAGTTTTAGAAAAGCAGCCTTGTTTGGCTGCTTTCTTTTACCAAATGGACTGTGCCATAGGCCTGAAGCCCGGAAAAGACTTTCCCGGTAAAGGCCGTATAACAATGCCGCTATTGCGCATCACTATTAAATCAGGAACCGGTGAGCCATGCTCAATCGCTATCCATTGTGGAAGTACCTGCTGATTCTGGTCATCGTAGGTCTCGGGTTTATTTATGCCCTTCCCAATCTTTACCCCGCAGACCCGGCAGTACAGGTGACGGGTGCCAGTTCGTCCAGAGTGATGGATGAGCGTGTTCAGCAGCGTGCTGAAAAGGCTCTGGCAGCGGCCAATGTTGATATCAAGTCTGTTGAACTTGACGACAAGGCATTGCTGATTCGTCTGAACCGTGCTGATCAGCAGCAGTTGTCAAAATCGCTGATCAAAGAAGCGCTTGGGGATGACTATATTGTCGCCATCAATCTGGCCCAGACGACGCCGGAATGGTTAACTGCTATCGGGGCCTACCCCATGAAGCTCGGGCTTGACCTGTCAGGGGGTGTTCACTTCCTGCTGGAGGTCGATACGGCGAAAGCCCTGCAGCTGAAAATGGATATTGCCACCTCAGAAATTCGAACGTCCCTGCGTAAAGAAAAGCTCCGCTATCGCACCATGCCTGAACGTGCCGATGGTGCACGACAGCTGGCATTTAATGACGTGTCATCCCGTGACCAGGCTGCCCGCCTGATCAACACAGATTTTCCTGATTTGACGGTTGAGAACGCTGACGTTAATGGTCGCCCTGTACTTTCCTATCGCTACTCTGAAACGGCCATTAAAGAGATTGAAGATTATGCGGTGCGTCAGAACCTGACCACGGTCCGTAACCGTGTCAATGAGCTGGGTGTGTCCGAGCCATTGGTTCAGCGTCAGGGTCGTAACGGCATCGTTGTTGAGTTGCCCGGCGTTCAGGATACGGCAGAAGCCAAGCGTATTCTGGGTAAGACTGCTAACCTGCAGTTCCGTCTGGAAGCGCTGCCCAATGCTTCCAGGGCCAGCACTGAGTCGTTCAGTTTCCGGGATGCCCGTCGTCCTGCGGTGGATCTTGAACGGGATATCATCATTACCGGCGACCAGGTGTCCAGCGCCCAGTCCAACTTTGATGCCCAGACCGGTCAGCCGCAGGTTAATATCAATCTGGACAGTCATGGCGGTGCTGTCATGAACCGCGCTACCCGTAATAACGTGGGGCGGGCCATGGCGGTTATCTTTATTGAGCAGAAGCCTGTGACCAAAGTGGTCACCAAAACAGTCGACGGTCAGCAGGTTAAGGAAACAATCCCGGGTTTTCAGCAGGAAGAGAGTATTATCAGCCTGGCCACCATTCAGAGTGCGTTGGGTAATCAGTTCCGTATTACCGGCCTGAACTCCACTGCCGAAGCTTCTGAGCTGGCGTTGTTGTTGAGAGCGGGTTCCCTGGCTGCTCCGATGTATTTCGCTGAGGAAAGAACGGTGGGGCCAAGCCTGGGTGCGGAGAATATCCAGATGGGTATTCATTCCACCGTTATCGGTCTGTTTCTGCTGCTGATCTTTATGGTTGTGGTTTACCGGGTGTTTGGCGTGCTGGCGAACCTTGCCCTGGCCATGAACCTGGTGCTGCTGGTGGCGGTGATGAGTCTGTTTGGTGCCACACTGACCATGCCGGGTATTGCCGGTATTGTGTTGACGCTGGGTATGGCGGTGGATGCCAATGTGCTGATTTTTTCCCGTATTCGGGAAGAGATTCGCGGTGGTCGGCCGGTGCAGCGGGCGATCCATGACGGTTTTGACCGGGCGTTTGTGTCCATTTTCGACGGTAATATCACCACCCTGTTGGTGGGTATCATCCTGTTTGCCGTGGGAACCGGGCCAATCAAAGGTTTTGCGGTCACCCTGTGTATCGGTATTCTGACGTCTATGTTCACAGCCATTGTTCTGACCCGTGGCCTGGTCAACCTGACCCATGGCGGTCGTAACCTGAAGAAACTGTATATTTGAGGTGGCAGTGGTGAATGATTTGAAAGTCATCAATTTCATGCGGCTACGCTCCTACGCTTCGGTGTTGTCGCTGTTGTTAATGCTGGGCTCTGTTGGTGCTCTTGCGGTTAAGGGGATTAACTGGGGGCTGGATTTTACCGGCGGCACGCTGATTGAGCTGGTGTATGATCAACCGGTGAAAACGGCTGATATCCGTGATCAGCTGGCAACCGCCGGTTATGACAACGTTGTCGTTCAGGAGTTTGGTTCGGCCGAGGATATTCTGGTTCGTATTCCCGGCGATGATCCGAAAATGGGGGCGTCAGTTGCCGGTCTTCTGGGGCAGAACTATGACGGCAATGTTGAGGCTGTGCGCGTTGAGTTTGTCGGGCCCCAGGTGGGTGAGAGGCTGAGGGAGCAGGGCGGCCTTGGTATGCTGTTCGCCATGTTGCTGATTACGCTCTACATTGCTTTCCGTTTCCAGTTCAAATTTTCCGTTGGTGCGATTCTGTCCCTGGCTCACGATGTGATTTTTACCCTGGGTCTGTTTGCCCTGTTAGGGTTGCAGTTTGACCTGACGGTGATGGCGGCGCTGCTTGCAGTGATTGGTTACTCACTGAACGACACCATTATTGTTTATGATCGTATCCGTGAGAATTTCCGCAAGCTGAGAAAAGGGGATGCCGATGAGGTGATCAATGTCTCATTGACCCAGACCCTGGGGCGTACCTTGGCCACTTCCGGTACCACCTTGATGGTGTTGCTGGCCTTGTTCCTGTTCGGTGGCGAAATGATCCATAACTTTGCCCTGGCATTGATTGTGGGTGTGGGTGTGGGTACTTATTCCTCCATCTATATCGCATCCAATATGCTGATCTACATGAGAATCAGCAGGGAGGATCTGATTGTTCCGGTGAAGGAAAATGAAGACTCTGAGCAGATGCCATAACACATCGGGTTGAAGAGGTTAAAAACCGGCAATTTTGCCGGTTTTTTTTTTGGTCTATAGTAAATTTCTTGCAAGGCAGGGCACCATAAATACCAATTAAAGAGGTTGCTATGTTTACGGGAAATAATTTTCATCCATGTGGTCATGATGTAACCGTTAGCCATCGCAGAACAGATTCGGGTGCCCGTGGAGGGGCAGATGGTTCTTTTGATAGCCGCTCTGTGAGACCTTCACAAGACTCTGCTTCGCAATATTCACAATACATGAAAGATCGGGAAACACTGTTTGGACGACCGCAGGCGCATTGTTCTGAGCATTGTCCTGGCGAGGGTGGTGATCGTCTCAGGCATCGTGACAGCATCATACCGATATTGTCGGATAGGTTTGAGGCAAAACTGAATGGTGGCACTGAGGCAGCAACAAAAGAAACCGGTGGCAGCAGATTTAACACCGACAAGTACAGGGACGAATGGCTTGCCGGGCCAGAACCGAACAGTGTGGTTGTGGCAAATGGAACACCACTTGATTCTACCTATGCGTGTTTGAATGGCAAAAATGGTTCCACCCAGGTGGTAAAAGTATTGAAACGAAATGATGTTGCGCCTGAAACAGCCTGTTTAACGCAGGTGATGAGAAGTAATTGCCAACTTCCTTCCTCTGAGATGACGATTGATTTAACGCCGGTGGTGGTCACTGATGACTGCTGGGATTCAGTGGCGCTCCATATTCAGCTTCTCACGACTGCCAAAAGTGCTCCCCGGGCCTCCGGTGGGCGCGAGCCAGTGACCAAGACCTGGCAAACTATTTCAGGGGCATTTCTGCAAATGTGTCACCGTTCCGGTTGTCCACTGCAAGACTCCCGATCCTATTTATTCAAGGATGGTGATCATTTTTTGGTGGCCAGTGTAACGCTCAGATCCACTGGCGATGTCCGGGAGTCGACTGTTGGCCTGCTGGCCAGGGATGCCCGGGTTTCAAGCATTACCGCCAATGCCAGTTTAAGAAAAAAACTGAACATTACTGATATTCCCGCGGCTATCAATATCGGGAAGCTTGCCGAAAAGTTTGACTACAATGGTGAAGCTTACGGTATAGGTGGTGCGAATGAGGCCATTCGACAGTTTATAGATGCGTTTATCAGTCCACGACTAGTGCCGGATAAGCTGAAAAATACCATGAAATGTCAACTGACCAGGGGTGGGATTCTTTCGGGGCCTCCGGGTACGGGTAAAACGCTGTTTATTCGGGTTATTGAGTCCTTACTCAAGGAAAATGGCTTTACCGTATCGACCCGGATTATTTCCGGGCCAGAGGTTTTTAACAAATATGTTGGTGAGTCGGAGCAGCGGGTCAGAGCGATTTTTTCGGATGACGACCCGGAAAATAAACAGAGTATTCGTCTGGTGTTAATTGATGAAATTGATTCGATGCTACCGGCCAGGGGGAGGGCGGGCGATAATGGCACCGGGGATAAAGTTGTTAATCAGTTTCTGACCTGCCTGGATGGAATTGAGGAGCAAAGTGGCCTGATTGTTTTCGGCACAACCAATCGGCCAGACCTGATTGATCCGGCCGTGATGCGCCCCGGGCGCATGGATATGCAGATGAAGTTTAATTTGCCAGAAGGCGACCAGCGTCTTCAGATTTTAAAGATCCAGACCAGGAATCTGTCGGATGGCGGGATGTTGAATCCGGATGTCTCTCTTGAAGAGCTGGCGAAAAATACCGCCGGCTTCAGTGGTGCTGAACTGGGATCCCTGGTGGAGAAGGCGATGCAATCGGCTCTGCGCAGGGGGCAGGGGCTGGCAGAGAGCGACACTTTTTTCTGTCCTCAGGCGCTCAGTCAATTAGCGACATTGGATGTCTGCATGGCTGATTTCAAATGGGCTTTTACCCGGGTTCAGCCACAGTTTGGGAAAAGTAATTTCATGTCCCTGGCGGGGAAAACCTTCAAGTACGATGGCTATTTACCAGAAATGGTCAGTCAGCTTAAGACGACACTGGCTGATTTTAAGCGGGATGATTCCCGCTCTACCCTGCGTATTCTTATTACAGGTCCTCAGGGTAGTGGTAAATCAACACTGGCTGCCCTGGCGAACCATGAGTTTGGTTCTTTTTGCAGCTATGTGTCGGCCACCGATGTGGTCAAATCCAGGGATCGCACCAGACCGTTGAATGATGTATTTGCACAGCGGCGTAATCATCAGACCAATCCTGACTGTCATTATGTCGTGATTATTGACGATTTTGATACCATGATTAACTACGATGGTGCTTTCTATGACCGTGCCATGGTGTCTGTGCTGGATGCTCATACCAAGCAGTCTTTGCAGGGGCTGGAGGGAGGGAAATTACTCACGCTCGTTACCGCGACAGCACATGAAGAGGGTGGTGCTGATTTTCTTTCCCGCCTGTTTCCCGATGATCTGGTGTTCAAAACGATCGGTAAGGAGAAACTGCAAAATATATTGCCTGCTGATCATGGGCAGGGAAGGTCTGGCTGAGGTAAGGGATGAAGTGAGGCGGAAAATAGCCTCACTCTAAATGGGGTTAGTAGCGGAACATACCTTCGGTAACGAAAGGCCTGATGCGCTTCAGTACTTCTTTGAAGCAGCCGCTGTTACCGGCAACGATCTGGTTGTTCTTCATGTAGGTATGACCACCTTTGAAGTCACCAACCAGTCCGCCCGCTTCCTGAATCATCAGTACGCCTGCTGCCATATCGTAGTCCTGCAGGCCGATTTCCCAGAATGCATCCAGACGACCGGCAGCCACATAGGCCAGGTCGAGAGCGGCAGAGCCAGCGCGACGGATACCAGCAGTATCCCCCAGCAGGGTTCTCATCATATTCAGGTAGCTGTCCAGGTGGTTGATGCCCGGGTGCATGAATGGGATGCCGGTACCGATCAGTGCGCCGTCCAGATTTCTCCGGTTGCCAACGCGAATGCGTTTGCTGTTCAGGGTGGCACCGTGGCCACGGCTGGCGCAGTACTCTTCCTCTTTGAGCGGGTCGAGAATAACGGCGTGCTCAAGGCGTCCGCGGTATTGAACCGCAATGGAAACCGCAAAATGAGGGATGCCATTGATGAAGTTGGTGGTGCCGTCAAGCGGGTCGATGATCCAGAGGTAATCTTTGCCTTCACCCTTGCCTTCACGGTGTCCGCTTTCTTCACCGTAGAAGCCATGGTCAGGGTAGGTTTTGCTCAGAGAGGCGATAATGGCCTTCTCAGCAGCCTTGTCCACCTCAGTTACAAAGTCGTTACGGCTTTTGAATTCGATATTAACGTGGTCGAGATCTTTGTAGGCGCGGGCTATGATTTCGCCAGCCTGGCGTGCTGCACGCAGCGCCATATTAACCATCGGTTGCATAGGCTTAGTTACATCTGAAATGTGAAAGATCGTATGGGGATGGAATTGTACCGGATTCAACGATCCGATTGTATCCTGGACTGTGAAAATGACTGTCGTTCAGAGGGTAGCAACATTTTCACGAAAAAGTGGGGGCGCATTCTGACAGGATGCCCTTTAACTTGCAATGGAGTATGTGCGTCTGCCGGTCGGTAGTTTTACTATAAGCTTGGCATTGGCCGTAATTTGAGTACACTGACTGGCTGATACTACATGAAGCTAGAGATTCCTGCGGTGCTCGACAATTTTTCCGAGAACATTTCCATAGTACTGGTCAATCCTTCCCATCCCGGTAACATCGGGGCTGCTGCCCGTGCCATGAAAACCATGGGGTTAAGCCAGTTATGTCTGGTCGCGCCGGATGAGTTTCCATCCGGCACCGCAACAGCCCTGGCTTCTGGCGCTGACGATATCCTGAGAAATGCCAGGGTTTGTGCAACATTGGATGAGGCCCTGGCGGATTGTCAGTTTGTGGTGGGTACCAGCGCCCGGGTAAGAGGTGTTTCTCTCCCGCTGGTGGACCCCCGAGCATGTGCCCGGAGTATTATTGACGAAGCAGTGACCCATAAGGTCGCCCTGATTTTTGGCCGGGAAGATAAAGGCCTGACCAATGATCAGTTGCGACGCTGTCATCTGCAGGTTCATATCCCAACCAATGAAGAATTCAGCTCTCTCAATCTGGGGGCGGCGGTACAGGTACTCTGTTATGAGTTGCGGATGATGCAGTTGCTCAGTGCTGATACCCTTGAGATGCCCGAGCCCCGCAGTCATGAGTTGGCAAATATGGAGGATATGGAGCGTTACTATGACCATCTGTACCAGGTGTTGCTGGAGATTGGTTTTCTCGATCACAGCAGCCACGAGAAGATTATGGCCAAATTGCGTCGCCTTTATGGGCGGGTTCGTCCGGATCGTGTTGAGCTGAGTATTCTTCGGGGGGTTCTGTCAGAAACCCAGCGATGTCTTGCCACGAAAGAAACAGAATGAGCAGGACATGGATAATAACAGACAGGCGCAGACCATGTTTGAGCGAATAAAAGAAGATATTAAAACAGTAATGGACCGGGATCCGGCGGCACGGAACACCTTCGAGGTGGTTACCAACTACCCCGGGCTGCACGCGTTATTGCTGCACAGGGTGTCGCACAAACTCTGGACGTCGGGGTTTTTCTGGCTGGGGCGCATGCTGTCAACATTTAATCGCTGGTTAACCGGTATTGAGATACATCCGGGCGCTACCATTGGTCGACGCTTTTTTATCGATCATGGTATGGGGGTTGTTATTGGAGAAACGGCGGTCATACACGATGATGTCACTCTTTATCATGGTGTGACGCTGGGAGGTACTTCTCCCAATAAGGGCAAGGAGCATCCGGCGAACCAGGGTAAGCGGCACCCGACGTTGGCTAATGGCGTCGTTGTGGGAGCTGGCGCAAAAGTGCTTGGACCATTTGTGGTAGGAGAAGGAGCGAGAGTTGGGTCAAATGCGGTGGTTGTGCGTGCAGTTCCGCCGGGGGCAACCGTTGTTGGTATTCCCGGCAGGATTGTGAAGAAGTCGGAGGTGACCGATAGCAATGGTGAACGCCGTCATGCCAATGCGGAAAAGATGGCGGAGAAAATGGGTTTTGATGCCTATGCCGTCACATCTGAAATGCCTGACCCTACCGCCCATGCCATCTCGGCTATGCTGGATCATCTCCATGAAGTGGATTCCCGCTTTGATACTTTGTGCCAGGTGTTAAAAGACCATGGTCTTGAGTGCAAGGTGCGGCCATTGCCAGAGTTAAAGAAAGAAGACTTTGCACCTGTGAAAGAGGAGATTACCAAATCTGCGTAAAGCATCGCCCAATGCGGGCGGTGATATAAGCAACAAGCCCGTAGAGGGCTTGCAGAACCGGAAATTATAGTTATTTACAGGTATTTAGCGTTTCTGTGATATTCTCTGTATGAAAACAAAACGTGCCAACAAAGAACGATTCTATCCAACACTTGGGCAGGAAAAGCTACTGGCTCAATCGTTTGGTTGCTCCCGTTTTGTCTATAACAACACGCTCCGGTTCCGTACTGATGCCTACTACCAAGATGAGAAATCTATCTCTCATTCCGAGGCAGAAAAACGGCTTGTGTCGCTCAAGAAAGAGTTCCCATTTCTGGCTGACGTTTCCAGCGTGATCCTGCAACAAACACTCAGGGATCAGCAAGAAGCCTTCAAGAACTTCTGGGCTGGCAGGGCTAAATACCCTAAATTCAAAAGAAGACAATCAAGGCAAAGTATGCGGCTGACAAAGGCTGCTTTCAGCATGAAAAACGGCCAACTGTTCATCGCCAAAAGTAAAGAGCCGTTAAATATCCGCTGGAGCCGACCACTGGCTTCTGAGCCTTCCAGTATCACCATCAGCAAAGATCGGGCAGGCCGGTACTTTGTCTCTATGCTTTGTGAGTTTGAAGCTAAACCAATGCCTATCAGCAACAAGACAGTAGGCATTGATTTAGGTTTAACCGATCTGTTCATCACATCGGACGGTAAAAAATCCGGCAATCCCCGTCACTCCCGACGCTATGAGCAAAGGCTCGCCTACCTTCAGCGTCAACTGGCTAAAAAGCAGAAAGGCAGCAACAACCGAGCTAAAGCAAAACTCAAGGTTGCCCGTCTTCATGCAAAAATAGCCGACTGCCGGATGGATGCTACCCACAAGGCATCCCGTACACTCATTAACGAGAACCAAGTTGTGTGCGTTGAATCGTTGAATGTGAAGGGCATGATCAAAAATCCAAAGCTGGCAAAACACATCGCTGATGCCAACTGGGGAGAGTTTGTCCGACAACTGAAGTACAAGTCTGATTGGGCCGGTCGTGCTCTGGTTGAGATAGACCAATTCTTTCCCAGTTCCAAGCGATGCTCCTGCTGTGGGTTTGTCCATGAAAGTCTGCCGTTGTCTATCCGTGAATGGGATTGCCCTGAGTGCAAAACCCATCACGACAGGGATATAAACGCAGCAAAGAATATCAAAACCGCTGGACTGGCGGGGTTGGCCTGTGGAGCGACTGGAACGGGGGTAGCAGCTTAAAACCCGCTATCTAGGGAAGGCGTGTTGAAGCAGGAAGGTTCTTGGAGCGATCTAAGAACCCTCGCCCGATAGGGCGGGGAGTGTCAGTTCATCGCTACCGTAGCTGTGAGTTAATTTAAACTGACTGGCTTTCAGGTGATGATCGGGCTTTTTTCCTGGTTTGCGCGAGTGGCAAGTGGTATGTGGTGCTTTGTTCCAGAATAATTGTTCCGGTCCCGTGAGCAGTTCCTGAAACATTGCCGCAGCATTTTCTGCTGAAATTGTTGCGGCAAAGGTATTGCATTTTTTAGAAGTATTGATAATATGCGCGGCACTTCAGTCGGTTAGCTCAGTTGGTAGAGCACCACCTTGACATGGTGGGGGTCGCTGGTTCAAGTCCAGTACCGACTACCAGATTTTTATCTTTCCTCAGTAATATCCCTGCATAGCCAGCGATAGCCATTTTGACGATTGGCATTGTTAATCTTAACTTCGCGTTGTCTATTCTCAATTCTTTTGGATTCGTATTCCAAATTTGCAGTCTGGGTCCATGAAGTACGCAATCATCGCTTGCACATTTGGAAATCTTTTTGAGTTGACACAACTGTCACTGAGTTCGGCTATTGATCCATCGGTTCGTTTTACCAGTGTGCAGAAATGTTTAGCATTCTGGTCGACACAGACAGCCGTCCAATTCTGTTGCAATACCTTTGCCATTGATGATTTGGGAATGATGTCATAATTTACGTGTAGCTCATTTGGAATACCAAATAACCATGAAGGGAAAGTGTTTCCACGATCAATGGGATTATTAAATTTCTCTGGAAGGTGTCTGGTGCGATTGTCTGTTTGTTTTGTTGATAGTTGGTATTTATAGAAGCTGCTCCAGTCCTTGGCCAGGTTAATAGCTTTTGCGCGTTCTTTGCTTTCTATATCTTTTATTCTTTCTTTCTCACGATGCAGTTTATCTTCCAGCTTGGCTAAATCTTTTTCATGTCCCGGTAGGAGTAGTTCATTAAGAAAAATAGACTCTGCTTTTTCATCTATCTTTTTTTTATGGGCTACTGGGTCTTTCTTTTTTAGGTCTTCAATAGTGGCACGTTTTTCTTTATTGTCGATAGCTGTTTGTTTTATTAGACTTTCAAGATCTGCCCGTTCCTTACGAAGATTTCTAAGGCTCTTTTGAATTTTACGTTTTTCTTTAATCTCTTCGTTCGGTATAGGGTGTGTTTCCGGGCAAAGAGCATCCTCGCCAATAAGCTGGTAGGCAGTGACGAAAAAGAGATAATTCTGGTTATGTATTTCACACTGATTTTGTGAGATTGGCAGGCAATCATAGTCTCTGTTTTTAATGCCTTTCAGGGGAAGGTCTTCTGGTTTTGCGTCGGGTGATCTGGCTGCATGGTACATGCTTCTTTGCATTTCTTTTAATTTGTCTAAATCATTCTGCAGTTTTTGAGTGGTATTGCACCATTGACCGCTTTTGAATTGCTCGCGGTAGAGAGCAAATGTATTTTTGAGTGCGCTGCGAATACGTGATTTTGTCTCGGGGTCCCAGCGAGAAGCATTATCAGGGCCGGGAATGTTTATCAGATCAATTTCAGCATCGATATTGTCCAGGAATTGTTGGATTTGCCATTGCACCTTCCCTGAAGGGGGTTGTGCAGCAGTCATTGTCGGTCGTGTCAGTTTTTTTTCGCTTTGATATTCACGCGGTTCAAGGGGCTTTTGTTTGATGGGTGAGCTTTTGGGTTTTGTTGCAGGAGATTTTGTGTAGGGCGTGGGTGGCAGAGATGCTTTTAATAAACCAGGTGTTGCCTTGGTATGTTTCTTGGGAAAGGTCTTATCTTTGCCCCGTAACGCAGATTTGTCCCATTGGGCGGCAGATGTTGCTGTTGCCCATTCAGTGTAATGTTCTTTTATGGCCCTGTAATTTGGTAGTTTGGCGCAGGTTAAATCTATTTTGAACTTACCGTTTTTTCCGGGCATGTAGTGAATTTGCCCATCCAGCGATGTGATGGCTGCGGCATCATCGTTAAAGTATGCACTATCTGTCTGGTTTTCCAGAAGACTTTTAAGTCTTTTGTAGTGTTCATCCGTCAGCAGGTTTTCAGATCTGGATGATGCATTGGCTGATGCCGTTCGTGGGCCTGGAGTCGGGTATTTTTCTTTTAGTGTTGCATCATTGGCTGGCCTGACCAGGGATTTGCTGGCGTTGTGCGGTGCAACCCTGAGTTGCGCGAGGCTTTTAATCTGTGGAGGGAGTTTGTCGTAAAATGCCTTCGCAAGCGCTAGATTGAGTGGGCTGTTTTTGTGTTCGCCAATCTCTTCGTTGACAATGCAGATAACCTTTCTTCTATTGCTTATCAGGCATGTGTTTTCTGTGTCCAGTCGATATGTATCGTCTAAAAGGTGTTGCTCGAGTTGTGCAGAAAAGCTTTGGATCAGGGCTGTGTAGAGTTGAGTATCCATTGTTGCAATCCTTGGGTAAATAATGATTCTCGGTTGATTCCTTTGTGGGGGAGTCTCAATTTCAGACAGGTATTTTCTCTAAAAGATCCCCGGTTAACGCTGTTGTCAGTGAAACTAACTCAGCAGGAGGGGCGTTTGCTGGTCAATTGTGGTGTGCCAGCTACTGGGAAAAGTGTCTTTGAAAGTTGGAACTGCTTTCTATAAAATGCCGAAAAAATATATGAATCTGCTTTTTAACATCTTTTTTATCTACGATTTATTTGACAATTTGTTTAAGTTTTATCGCTAATAGTTGACTGTTTTGCTAAGGTATTTCATAATGCCTCGCAAGTGCCTTGAGTCTGTAAATATTCTGCTGTCCGGGGAGTCACAGTTAAGAAACATGGGCTTAAGGTGATCATGAACGGATAAAGAGTGATAACTCTGCCTGAATAGCAAGAGAGATGCTGTATGAGATTGACGACCAAAGGACGTTATGCGGTGACCGCCATGCTGGATCTGGCACTTCATTCCGATCAGGGGCCGGTTTCTCTCGCAGACATATCGGATCGTCAGGAAATCTCTCTCTCTTACCTGGAACAGCTGTTCTCCAAGCTCCGTCGTGGTGATCTGGTTTGCAGTGTGCGGGGGCCCGGGGGAGGCTACCGACTCAGTCGTGGTACTGAAGCTATTTATGTTGCCCAGGTGATCGATGCTGTTAATGAGTCCGTAGACGCTACAAAGTGCAAGGGAGCAGGCGGTTGCCAGAAAGGTGTAACCTGTCTGACCCATCACTTGTGGCAGGACCTGAGTGAGCAGATTCATTCGTTTCTTGGAGGGATCAGCCTCGCTGATCTTGTTGCGCGCAGGGAAGTGCAAAGTGTTGCTATTCGTCAGGATGAGCAGCAAGACAACAAAATTGCCGCTGACACCATCCTGTAAGGCATCTTTATTACAGAGCTTTAAAGATGCGTGTGTAGTGGCATGATGATTTTAACCCTTTGCGAATCAAGGGTATTGAGCGTACTGACCGCCTGGAGATGTACCAGATGAAATTACCTATTTATCTCGATTATTCCGCAACAACGCCGGTTGACCCGCGAGTGGCTGAGAAGATGATTCAGTGCCTCTCTCTTGAAGGTAATTTCGGTAACCCGGCTTCCCGCTCCCATGTCTTTGGCTGGCGTGCTGAAGAGGTTGTTGAAGATGCCCGTCGTCAGGTTGCCGATCTTATTCATGCTGATCCAAGAGAGATTGTCTGGACGTCCGGTGCTACTGAGTCCGATAATCTGGCCATTAAAGGTGTTGCTCATTTTTACAGCAAAAAGGGCAAGCACATTGTCACCTCCCGAATTGAACATAAGGCAGTATTGGACCCTTGCCGTCAGCTGGAGCGGGAAGGGTTTGAAGTCACCTACCTGGAGCCTGACAGCGATGGCCTGATCACGCCTGAAATGGTGGAAAATGCCCTGCGTGATGACACCATTCTGGTGAGTTTGATGCACGTCAATAATGAGATTGGTGTGATCAACGATATTGAAGCCATCGGCGAGCTGACCCGTTCACGCAAGATTGTCTTTCATGTGGATGCGGCACAAAGCGTCGGCAAAATTCCGCTGAATATGGCAACGATGAAAGTTGATCTGCTGTCCATTTCTGCCCATAAACTCTATGGCCCTAAAGGCATTGGTGTTCTTTATGTGCGCCGCAAGCCCCGAATTCGTCTGGAAGCCCAGATGCACGGTGGCGGTCATGAGCGGGGTATGCGCTCCGGTACTCTGGCCACTCACCAGATCGTTGGTATGGGTGAGGCATGCCGTATTGCTGCGGCGGAGATGGATTCAGAAAGAGCGCGTCTGGCGGTGTTGAAAGATCGAGTGCTTTCCCAGCTGTCCGACCTGGAAGAAGTCCATGTGAATGGCTCTCTTGAACAGCGGGTTCCGGGGATTTTGAATATCAGCTTTGCCTTTGTTGAAGGGGAGTCTCTGATGATGTCCCTGAAGGACCTTGCTATCTCCTCTGGCTCAGCATGTACCTCCGCCAGCCTTGAGCCATCTTATGTGCTGAGGGCCCTGGGCTTGAGTGATGAGCTGGCCCATAGCTCCCTGAGGATCAGTCTGGGTCGCTTTACTTCAGAGGCTGAAGTGGATCATGCCGTAGCAGAGATCAGAGAAGCGGTTGCAAAACTGAGAGAGCTGTCACCGCTATGGGATATGTACAAAGATGGCGTTGACCTCAGTCAGGTTGAATGGGTCGCACACTGATTTTTTATGAAGTTTTGCCAAAAACAAAACTTCAGAGGAGAGAAAAATGGCATACAGCGAAAAGGTTATCGATCACTACGAGAATCCACGCAACGTAGGTAAGCTTGACCAGGATTCTCAAAGCGTGGGTACTGGCATGGTCGGTGCTCCAGCCTGTGGAGATGTTATGCGTCTTCAGATTCAGGTTAATGATGAAGGCGTTATTGAAGACGCACGCTTCAAAACCTATGGTTGTGGCTCTGCTATTGCTTCCAGTTCTCTGGCAACCGAGTGGATGAAGGGCAAGACGCTGGATGAAGCGGCAACCATCAAGAATACCGATATTGCCGAAGAGCTGGCACTGCCACCGGTTAAAATTCACTGTTCGGTACTTGCTGAAGATGCCATCAAGGCGGCAATCGATGATTATCGGGCCAAGCAGAAGCATGATGATGCAGCTCCAGCTGCCTGATGCGGTTCCGGGTATTCATGTGCAGAAGTGCTGTCTTTAAATAGTGCAGGAATATAGCCGGTGGAATCGTTTGGTTTCCCGGAAGTGGATGGAGTTTTAAATGGCAATTACCGTAACCATTGCGGCTGCCCGTCACATTAAAGGGCAGCTTTCCCGCAGGGGCAAGGGACTCGGCATAAGGCTGGGTGTACGTACTTCGGGATGCTCTGGTATGGCCTATGTCCTTGAATTTGTGGATGTAGTTGATGAAAATGATCTGGTTTTTGAAGATCACGAAGTCAAAGTGTTTGTTGACCCGAAAAGTCTGGTTTACCTGGATGGCACAGAGCTGGACCTGGTAAAGGAAGGGCTCAACGAAGGTTTGCAGTTTAACAATCCGAATGCTGCCAGTGAGTGTGGTTGTGGTGAAAGCTTTAATGTTGCTGATGCTGGCTGACGGTAATTTTGAAGCTTTCCGGCTTCGTTAATACTGTTAAAGAAGTTGGCTGACACTTTTGATCTGCCTTCCGGCCCGGCTGGTTCTCACTGGTCGGGCCTTATTTGTTTAAGGGGTGTTCCTTTTTGCTGTTGAATGCTCCGGGTTTGTCATTTCTGACTTGGGAATAGATTGCATTGTGGTTGATTTAACCAAAAACTATTTTGAGCTTTTTGAGTTGCCTGTTTCCTGCCAGGTTGACTTGCAACGCCTGTCCAGTCAGTACCGTGCGTTGCAACGGGCAGTTCATCCTGACCGGTTTGCCGGGGATGATGAGCGTCAGCAGCGTATCTCTATCCAGTATGCTTCCCATGTTAATGAGGCCTTTGACACGCTGAAACAGCCATTGCCAAGGGTGATCTATTTGCTGAAGATGGCAAGCCGTGATGTTGATATGGAGCGCAACACCATTATGGATCCCGGATTTCTGATGGAGCAGATGGAGTTGCGTGAGGCTGTCGCGGATATCAGGTCTGCATCAAATCCTGAGCAGGAAATTGAGAGGCTGGCCAGTCAGGTGGATGCTGATATTCTTCGATATCTTCAGCGGTTTGAAGGCTTCTGGTCATCTGGAACAGAGCAGGATCTTGAACAGGCAGAAACGGTTGTCAGAAAGATGCAGTTCATGGTAAAGCTGGCGGCTGAACTGGAACAGCTGGAATCCGAGTTGTTGGACGATTAATCAGGAAGAGAAGAGGCAGATATGGCGTTACTGCAGATTTCCGAGCCGGGACAGGCTCCGGAACCTCATCAATACAAGCGTGCTGTAGGCATTGACCTGGGAACCACCAACTCCCTGGTTGCAGCTGTTCGATCAGGTGCTGCTGAGACGCTTCCTGATATCGATGGCCATCATACCTTGCCTTCTGTTGTTCACTACGGCGAGCAGGGAATTGATGTTGGCAACAGCGCAAAAGCCAGTGCGCTGATTGACCCGGGCAATACCATTGTCTCTGTCAAGCGCATGATGGGGCGCGGGCTTGAGGATGTTGATGCCCTTGGCGGTGTGCTGCCTTACCAGTTTGTAACCGACGCTTCGGGAAAAAGCGAAGGAATGCCGTTTATCAAAACCCGCAGTGGTGACGTCAGCCCGGTTGAAGTGTCTGCCGAGATTCTCCGTTCCCTGGTTGGTCGTGCAGAAGAGACGCTGGGTGGTGATCTGGATGGTGCCGTGATTACTGTACCGGCGTACTTTGATGATGCCCAGCGACAGGCAACCAAAGATGCTGCCAGGCTTGCAGGGCTGAAGGTCTATCGTCTGCTGAATGAGCCTACTGCGGCAGCCGTTGCCTATGGTCTGGATCAGGGTGGTGAAGGCATTATCGCTGTCTACGATCTTGGCGGTGGTACTTTTGATATCTCAATTTTGCGGCTGGAGAAGGGCGTATTTGAAGTAATGGCCACCGGCGGGGACACTGCCCTGGGTGGTGATGACTTTGACCGGCTGGTGGCACGCTGGATGCTTCGTGAAGCGGGGGTTGATGAGTCCTCAATTAACCCATTGCAGCTTCGGGAAGCGATGGTTGAGGCTTGTCGGGTTAAGGAAGGGTTGACCGACGGATCTGAAGTGGAAGTCAACTTTGGTGAGTGGCGTGGTACGCTTTCCCGCGCGCAGTTTAACGAACTGGTAGACCCCTTGATTGATCGTACCATTCGGGCATTCAAGCGATCCCTTCGGGATGCCGGGCTGAAGGCGAATGAGATTGATGAAGTGGTTATGGTGGGTGGCTCTACCCGCATGCCAAGGGTTCGTGAACGGGTTAAGGAATTTTCCGGCAGGCAACCGTTGACCTCCATTGACCCTGATCGGGTCGTGGCCGTTGGTGCAGCTCTTCAGGCTAATGTTCTGGCTGGTAATAAATCGGCAGAAGATATGCTGCTGCTGGATGTGATTCCACTCTCCCTGGGGCTGGAAACCATGGGCGGCCTGATGGAAAAGGTGATTCATCGCAATACCACCATTCCGGTCAGTCGGGCTCAGGAATTTACCACCTGCAAGGATGGTCAGACGGCCATGGCTATTCATGTCTTCCAGGGGGAGCGAGAATTGATTCGTGATAATCGCTCCCTTGCCCGGTTTGAGTTGCGTGGAATTCCTGCCATGCCTGCGGGCGGTGCTAAAATCCGTGTGACCTTTCAGGTGGATGCGGATGGTTTGCTGGGTGTTGCTGCGGAGGAATTGTCCACCGGGGTTAAGAGCAGCATTCAGGTGAAGCCTTCTTATGGTCTCAGTGATTCTGATATCTCCCGAATGCTGAAAGATTCGTTTGCCCATGCCGGTGATGATCGTGATGCCAGGGCGCTGCTTGAGCAGCAGGTTGAGGCTGATCGGGTTGTTGAAGCGCTGGTAGTTGCGTTGGATAAGGATGGCCAGACACTGCTCGATAAAGATGAATACGGTGCATTGCTGGCAGATGTTGAATCGCTGAAACAGTGCCGTGAAACCGGTGATGCCAAGTCCATTGCCCGTGAAATTGAACGTATTGCCAAGTCCAGTGAAGAATTTGCTGCCCGTCGAATGAACCAGGGTATTCGTCAGGCTCTTTCCGGACAGAAGTTAGATGATTTGGAGGAGTTCTGAATGACTCGTATCGTTTTTCTACCTCACGATGAATTGTGCCCGGAAGGTGCTGTTCTCGAAGTTGAGCCCGGAGTCACAGTGTGCGACGCAGCTTTGCAGAATGGTATTGAAATTGAACACGCCTGTGAAAAGTCCTGTGCCTGCACCACCTGTCATGTCATTGTCAGGGAAGGCTTCGACAGCATGGAAGAGCCGGATGAGCTCGAAGAAGATATGCTGGACAAGGCCTGGGGGCTTGAGCCTGAGTCCCGGCTGAGCTGTCAGGCTGTGGTGGGTGATGAGGAGCTGGTGGTAGAGATTCCCAGGTACACCATTAACCAGGTTTCTGAACGTCGTTGATGTCGGTTGCTGGTCTGTTTGGGGGTTTCCCGAACAGAGCAGCGCAATGATCATGGAGTGGGGCAATGAGTTTAAAGTGGGCAGATGTTTATGATATTGCCATTGAGCTTTATGAGGCTTATCCGGATGTGGATCCCCGGTATGTCAATTTTGTCGATCTGAGAAGCTGGGTTCTGGCGCTGGACAGTTTTGAAGATGATCCTGAGCGTTGTGGTGAAAAGGTGCTTGAGGCCATTCAGATGGCCTGGATTGAAGAGTCTGAAGAGTGATTTTTTGGCGTTGAGGCTGAAAGAACTGACACTATCGACTCTATTGTATACAATGCTGCCAGAACTCCTGCTACGGACAGCCTGAGCCAGGGAGCCTGTCGGACTTAAGACTGTCCTACTGCGGTTGCGATAAATTGGTCTAAAAATTCCTGCTTCTTCGTCAAATAGCCCCGCTATTCTCCTCAGAAACAGAAATTTTTATCCTCAATTTCTCGCAATCCTCGCTACGGACGCTTAAGTCCGACAGGCTCCAAGACATGGAAAGCTGAGAGAGTCGTACGTTTTTAATAAGTAATAACAATCCCGAAAGGGCTCGAAAATGACAATCTGGAGATCGTAATGGCGGTAGAGCGCACTTTATCCATTATAAAACCTGATGCAGTAGCCAAGAGTGTCATCGGTAAAATTCTTGCTCGTTTTGAGCAGGCTGGTTTGCAGGTTGTAGCGACCAGGATGATCCATCTTTCTGACGAGCAGGCGGGTGGTTTCTACGCTGAGCACAAAGAGCGTCCATTTTATCAGGACCTGGTTGCGTTTATGACGTCAGGGCCTGTTGTGGTATCCGTCCTTGAGGGCGAGAATGCCGTAGCCCTGAATCGTGAGCTGATGGGCGCTACTAACCCGAAGGAAGCTGCTGAAGGCACCATTCGGGCTGATTTTGCAGAGACCATCGATGAAAATGCGGTTCATGGATCGGACTCAGTAGCTTCTGCTGAGCGTGAAGTGGCCTACTTCTTCGAAGGTTCGGAGATTTGCCCCAGAACACGTTAACGGAATCAGCCCGCTGACAAATTGTCAGTTTGCCCTGGCCTGACCGTGTTCGGGGTAAACATGAGAATATAAGCCATCAGGAGGCAGGCCTTCTGATGGCTTTGAGGTATTAATAAGATGTCAGAATTGATCGAGCCATCTATTATCGATCAGGCCAGTGAACTGGCTGGCGAGCTGGCCACTCAGGCAGCCAAAGTCAATTTGCTGGGGCTTTCACGGAAAAAAATGGAAGCCTTCTTTCTTACTATTGGTGAGAAAAAATTCCGTGCTGAGCAGGTTTTGAAGTGGATTCATCATCATCGGGTTGATAATTTCGATGAGATGACCAATATCAGTAAATCCCTTCGTGAGCGGCTTAAGGCCAATGCTGAAATTCGCGGTCCAGAGGTGGTCAGCAGCCATTTTTCTGAGGATGGGACCTGCAAGTGGGTTGTGCGGGTGGCCAGTGGCAGTTGTGTTGAAACGGTATTTATTCCTGAAAATGGACGCGGAACGCTGTGCGTCTCCTCCCAGGCAGGCTGTTCCCTGGATTGCAGTTTCTGTTCTACGGGCAAGCAGGGTTTTAACTCTGACCTGACGGTGGCGGAAATCATTGGCCAGGTATGGGTTGCAGCCCGTCATTTTGGCAATGTACCGGCCAGGATGGATCGATCCATTACCAATGTGGTTATGATGGGGATGGGCGAGCCATTGATGAACTTCGATAATGTCGTTGATGCCATGGACCTGATGATGGATGACCTTGGCTATGGACTTTCCAAACGTCGGGTGACGTTAAGTACATCCGGTGTTGTGCCTGCGCTGAGAAAGTTAAGTGAGGTATCTAATGTCTCCCTGGCAGTGTCACTGCATGCGCCAAATGATGAGCTGAGAAACCAGCTGGTCCCGATCAACCGGAAGTATCCGCTGGATCAGCTGCTGGATGCGATCCATCATTACATGAACAGTTTGACGGACAGTAAGCGGGTCGTTACGATCGAGTATACGTTGCTTGCCGGTGTGAATGATCAACCTGAACAGGCACAGCAGCTGATTGCTTTGCTGAAAGATCTGCCCTGTAAGATAAACCTCATTCCGTTCAATCCATTTCCTCATTCAGGGTATGAAAGACCCAGCAATAATGCAGTGAGGCGGTTTCAGGAGAGTTTGCAGCTGGCTGGTTTTAATGTCACCGTAAGAAAGACAAGAGGTGATGATATTGACGCTGCCTGCGGTCAGTTAGTGGGCAATGTAATGGATAAGACCCGGCGCAGTGAGCGCTACATAGCAGCCAGACAGGTATAAGCTGTCCGGGATGCATCTGTTATCCGACAGGCTCCCGCAGGTTGCTACTCTCAACGGCGTCCCGGATATATTTATAAATTGCAAATGTGGGGATCAGCATGGGAGTCAAATTGAGGCCCATTGCACTACTGTTTTCTGTATCTCTGGCACTGACAGGCTGTGTCACCACGGACAGTCGGCCTGTTAATGAGAACAGGGCAGTGGTGGACTATATGAATCTGGCCAGGGGTTATCTTCAGGAAGGTTACTCGGAAAAAGCGGTAAGGCCGCTGGAAAGAGCGCTTGAGATTGAGCCCTATTCGGCCAGTGTCCATGGCATGCTGGGTATGGCTTATCAGCGTCAGGGGGAGGATCAGCTTGCCGAGCAGGCGTTCAACAAGGCGCTGGCCATTGACCCTGATGCCGCGGACATACGCAATAACTTTGGTGCTTTCCTGTTCTCCAGAAACCGGCTTCAGGACGCTTATCGTCAGTTTCAACTGGCTTCCGGGGATGTTGCATATTCCCAGCGCAGCCGAACCTTTGAAAACCTCGGGATTGTTGCTTTGCGGATGGGCCGGTCTTCCCTGGCGGTTGATCACTTTACCCGGGCTCTTCGTCTGAACAGTAACTTGCCAAGGGCCAATCTGGAGCTTGCCGCTATCTACAAAGAGCAAGGCAATCTCTACACAGGGTGGCAGCACTACCAGGCCTTTGCCGGTTCGGCGGAGCAGAGTCCTCGCAGTTTGCTACTGGGTATTGAGCTGGCAAGGGCAAACCGGGCTCAGGATAAAGCGGCAGGTTATGCTTTGAAGCTGGAAAGGTTGTATCCCGGCTCTGTGGAGCTGAAGCATTATCGGAGTCGATTGGGTCATGAGTGAACAGGATACTCAGCAGGAAGAAGTTATTCAGACGTTTGCTCCCGGTGCTGTGCTTGCCCGGGCCCGTGACAGTCAGGGGCTATCTATCCTTGAAGTGGCTGAAAGCCTGAAGATTACCGAAAGTTATGTTAAGGCCATTGAGGAGAGCACGTTTGATATCCTGCCACAGGCGGCATTTGTCCGTGGCTATATTCGTAATTATGCGAAACTGGTGGGGCTTAATGGCGAAGATCTGGTCAGGGACTTTGACCATTTTATGGGTGTCGATGGGCTGGAATCTCCGCGTTTACAGGGTTCTAAGAAGTTGAAGCCGCTGCGAGCTCACAGTGCACCTTCTCCGGTATATGCGCTTGCGCTTTTGCTGCTTGTGTCGCTGGGAGGGTTTGGTTATTACCTTTGGAATAGCTTGCTGGGTATCGAACCAGTGGTCGAGGTGGCCATTATCGAAGACGTATCTGAGGATGTGCCTGAGCCTCTGGTGACTGATGTCAGTGTTGTCTCTGTCCCCTCTGCTGCGGAAATTAGCGAGAGCGTGGAGGAAGAGGCTGTTCCAGCTGATGACACCACAATTTTAAAAGAAGACCCAAGCCTGGAAAAGGATCAGCCTGTTCTGAAAGAGACCATTTCAGAGGTTCTCCCAATTGCCATGGCCGGTTCCGAGGTTGTTGATACGACAGATGAGCCCAATTCACCAATTGTTGATCTGATTCAGCCTCTTGTTATTAATTTCTCAGAAGATTGCTGGGTTGAAATCAAGGATGCCACCGGTGAAGTGCTGATTTCAACCGTGCAGAGAGCCGGGTCTTCCATTAATCTAGATGTTTTTCCCCCAGTGAATTTGCGGTTCGGTAATACCTCTGGCGTGGACAGTATCCTGCTGGATGGCGAGCCGGTAGCCAAACCAAGCTCGAATACCCGGGTGGCCAGTGTCCTGTTAACAGGCAGTGGTCAGGGGTAAATCAATAGTCCTTAAAACTATGTCCTTTCAGTGAAGAAACTCCCGACAGCGATGGGCATTCTTTAATGGAAGGGCTGTGGGATTGTCACACAAAGGCGTTAACGGTTATAGTTGCCTACTTTTTATTGCGAACCGCCAAATCGCCTGTTCCTGACGAACCGGGTGAAGTTATGTGGTGTTTTTGGTAGAGGACATTTGAACTTGGGCAAGCAGCTTCAAGCCATCCGTGGGATGAATGATATTCTTCCTGAACAGACCCCTGTCTGGCAGTACCTTGAGCAGCAGGTACGCTCTGTCCTGAGCACTTATGGTTATCAGGAAATCCGGGTTCCGATTGTGGAAAGCTCTGCCCTGTTCAGCCGGGGTATTGGCTCTGGTACGGATATTGTTGAGAAAGAGATGTACACCTTTGAAGATCGCAATGGTGACAAGCTCTCCCTTCGTCCTGAGGCCACTGCCGGGGTTGTTCGCGCAGGTATTCAGCAGGGCCTGTTTTACAACCAGATTCAGCGGTTGTGGACTTCTGGCCCGATGTTCCGCTATGAGCGTCCGCAAAAAGGCCGTTATCGCCAGTTTCACCAGATCAGTGTTGAAGCCTATGGCATGACAGGTCCGGATATTGATGCGGAAATCATCATGATGACGGCACGGTTCTGGCAGAAGCTTGGTCTGACAAAGCATGTCACGCTGGAGCTGAATACTCTGGGGACTCTGGAAGCCCGCATCCGTTATCGTGAAGCTCTGGTGACTTATCTCAGGGATTATGAGTCAGAGCTGGATGACGACAGCCGTCGTCGCCTGACCATCAACCCGCTGAGAATTCTCGATAGTAAAGATCAAAACACACAGAAAATTGTTGCCGGTGCACCCGAGCTGTTCGACTATCTGGACGAAGAGTCACAGGAACACTTTGCGCAGTTAAAGCAGATTCTGGATGAGGTGGGTGTTGCTTATCGCGTGAATCCAAGACTGGTGCGTGGCCTTGATTATTATGGCAGAACCGTTTTTGAATGGGTGACAGAAAGCCTGGGTGCCCAGGGAACTGTGTGTGCTGGCGGTCGTTATGATGCGCTGGTTGAGATGTTGGGTGGCAAGCCGACACCTGCCGTGGGCTTTGCCATGGGTATTGAGCGTCTGGTGTTGATGCTGGAAACGCTGCAGTTACTGCCGGAATCCGTTTCTAATCGGGTGGATGTGGCGGTGGTTGCTGTCGGTGAGGGTGTTGGCCACCGGGCGCTTCCGTTAGTGGAAAGACTGCGTGATGGATTGCCGGAGCTGAAGATTCTGATGAATTGCGGCGGTGGCAGCTTTAAAGCACAAATGAAGCGTGCAGATCGTAGCGGTGCTGCCTATGCTCTCATTCTGGGCGAAGATGAGTTGGGTGCGGGGATGGTTACTGTGAAATCCCTGAGGACGGATGAAGCCCAGCAGCAGCTGCCAATCGCCGATGTGGCCGGACATTTGCAAAAAGTACTATAGAATACTGCTGTTCAGTAAACTGCTCGTTGATGCGATCGTACTGTTAACGGCTTCAGGAAAGAAGTCAGGAGTAAAGGGTGAGTTACCAATCTGATGAAGAGCAGGTCCAACTGCTCAAGAATCTATGGAAAGACTATGGTCAGCCAGTTGTGCTGGGTGTTGCCATGACACTGGCAGCGGTTTCCGGTTATCAGTACTGGCAGAAGACGCAGCAGCAGGAAATTGCTGAAGCTTCATCGCTTTATCAGAACTTGCTGGATACTATTTCCAATGGATCCTCTCTGGAGCAACAGGCCCAGTTATCAGCGCCGCTGACTGAGGAGCAAAAAGCAACGGTAAGTCACGTTGTATCTTCATTGCAAAAGGATCATGGCAGCAGTCAGTATGCCGCCTTTGCAACGCTTTTTCTGGCTCAGCAGCAGGTGCAAGATAACCAGTTAAGTGCCGCCCGGGCTTCCCTGGAGTGGGTTCTGGCTCAGAAACCCGCAGTTGAAATTCAGACAATGGCCAGTGTCCGGCTGGCAAGGGTACTGATCAGTGAGTCTTCCGGGAATGGTCAGCAGGCGCTGGATATCCTGACCCGACTGAATGCTGGCAAGTCCTATGAGGCGACAGTTGAGTCAGCAAAAGGCGATGCTTACCTCGCCCTTGGTGATCGTAAGCAGGCCGAGACGGCTTACCGCAAAGCGGTCGATGCCGCACAGGACAACGGCCTGAACCGTCCGTTGTTGCAACTCAAGCTGGACGATCTGGCCGCAATGGCACCTCAGGAGGGGTAACGCAATGGAGAGGTTATTTAAAGGCTCTTTGATTCTTCTGCTGATGCTGGGACTCTCTGCATGCAGTCTTTTTTCATCGGATGAAGAGGAGGTGAGAACGGCCAAACCTCTCCAGACGATTGCTGAGGAAAAGGTCAGGCTGGTTGAAGTGTGGTCCAGGGGTGTTGGCAAAGGGGTTGGCAAGCGATTTGAAAGCCTGAAGCCCGCGTTGGATGGCGATAAAGTCTTTGTTTCTGGTGCAGAAGGTACGGTTTTTGCTCTTCAGCGTGATACCGGAAAGGAAGTCTGGAAGAAAAAACTCAATACCCGTGTTGGTGGTGGGGTCAGTGCCTCAGCGGGTATGGTGTTGCTGGGGACGCTGGATGGTGAAGTGATTGCCCTGAACCAGGAAAATGGCAATGAACTCTGGCGAGAGCGAGTCAGTAGCGAGATTCTCAGTGCGCCGATAACTGATGGTTTCTATGTCGCTGTGCAGAGTATTGATGACCGTCTGACCGTGCTTGATGCTGAGAGCGGACAGTACCTCTGGCGTCAGGAAGCGCTGCAGCCGGCGCTGACGTTAAGAGGTTCAGCTGCTCCACTGATCTTCAGCGAAGCGGTGTTTGCCGGGTTTGCCAGCGGCGAAGCAAAAGCCTTCCGTCTGAAAAACGGTGCGCCATTGTGGAGTTCCCGGGTTGCCGCCCCCAAGGGTAGTACTGAGCTGGAGCGGATGGTTGATATCAAGGGGGCTCCGCTGATCCTTGGAGATTCCATTTTCTTTGTCAGCTTCCAGGGCAATGTTGCCGGGCTGGACCTTTACAGTGGCCGGGTGCGCTGGGCAAAAGAGCTGTCCAGTTATGAATCCATGACAGAAGGGTTTGGTGCTATCTACCTGACCAGTGAAGAGAGTTATGTCAGCTCCATTGATCAGAGAACCGGTGCTGCTAACTGGCGACAGGAGGATTTTGAGTTCCGTCAGCTGTCTGCACCCGCAGCGTTCAGCAGTTATGTTGTGGTCGGCGATGGTGAGGGTTATGTGCACCTGTTGTCGCAGGTTGATGGCAGTCAGGCTGGACGTTTCAAGGCTGACTCTTCTGCAATTAAAGCCCAGCCCCTGGTGGCTGGTGACTTGATCCTGGTCTTGTCAGCTGATGGTGAGCTGGTTGCTTTGAAGGAAAAAGCTTCCGGGTAGAGGAAGCTGTTTCTGACTCTTAAGAATGTTGTCGGGCTGAATCTTTACAAGGATTCAGCCCGTTTCAATTTCGGTCTGATGACCGATGCGCTGGGAAAGTGTGTTCTGAATGATTTCCCCGCTGCGTAATTTGTAATTTTGGTAAATCTTATGGTTCCTGTAATTGCCCTGGTGGGTCGGCCAAATGTTGGCAAGTCCACCCTTTTTAACCGTCTGACCCGCTCCCGGGATGCTTTGGTAGCCAATGTGGCCGGGTTAACCCGCGACCGGAAATACGGTGAGGGCAAAATTGGTTCGCATCCCTATATTGTCGTGGATACCGGCGGTATTTCCGGTGATGAAGAGGGGATTGACTCTGCCATGGCAGAACAGTCGCTGGCGGCCATCAATGAGGCGGATGTTGTCCTGTTTCTGGTGGATGCCAAAGCCGGGTTGACAGCTGCTGATGAAATGATTGCTTTGCACCTTCGCAAACAGGGCAAAAAGTATCACCTGGTGCTGAATAAGGTAGACAGGGTGGATGCTGAGCAGGCCGAGGCGGATTTTGCTTCCCTGGGTATCGGCGAAGCCTATCATATTGCTGCCGTGCATGGTCGGGGTGTCAGCAACATGATCAATGACGTGCTGCTGGAGTGTACTGACGGTGAGGCAGAAGAGTCTGATGAGCTGTCAACCAGGCCCAGAGGTATCAAGATTGGTATCGTTGGTCGCCCTAACGTGGGTAAATCTACCCTGGTTAACCGCCTGTTAGGCGAGGAACGAGTGGTTGTTTACGATCAGGCGGGAACGACCCGTGACAGTGTTTACATTCCTTATGAGCGTTTTGGTCAGGACTATACGCTGATTGATACGGCAGGTGTCCGCAGAAGAGGCAAGGTGTCCGAATCCATCGAAAAGTTTTCGGTCATCAAGACGCTGCAGGCGATTGAAGATGCCAATGTGGTGGTTCTTGTGCTGGATGCCCGTGAAGGTATTGTGGAGCAGGATCTGCATCTGCTGGGCTTTGTTCTGGACGCGGGGCGTGCTGTGGTCATTGCACTGAACAAGTGGGATGGCATGGAAGAAGAGCAGAAAACCCAGGTAAAGACAGAGCTGAAGCGTCGACTCGGGTTTATCAATTATGCCCGCATTCACATGATTTCGGCAAAACACGGTACCGGTGTTGGCAATTTGTATGACTCTATTGAAGAGGCGTATGAAGCGGCGACGAGTAAACTGTCCACCAATCGTCTGACGCGAATTCTGGAAGATGCTGTTAAGGAGCATCAGCCGCCCATGGTCAATCATCGCCGTATTAAGCTGCGTTACTGCCATGCTGGAGCCATGAATCCGCCAACGATTATTATTCATGGTAACCAGACTGAGCGGGTGCCCGCAGCTTATCGACGTTATCTGGAAAATACCTTCCGTAAAGTGCTGAAGATTATGGGAACGCCTATTCGAATTGAGTTCCGCTCAGGTGATAACCCTTATGCGGAAACCAAAGAGGTTGATCAGAGGCAGGCTCACCGTAAGCGCAGAGTTGAAAAATCGGCGCAGTTTGCCAAAGAGAAGCGTAAGACAAAGCGTTCCTGACTGGTTCAGGTGAGTAATCAATGAAAAACAATCTGTTCGAACACATACCTGACGAATTACCTGAAGAGTTGTTTGAGACTCTGCAGGAATCCGGGGGCGTGAAAATAGAGCGGATTGTTTCCCGTGGTCATACGACGCCGATAGGAGAGTGGTATGACCAGTCCCGGGATGAGTGGGTGGTGTTGTTAAGGGGTTCAGCTGTACTGGAGTTTGATGGGGAAAGAGCCTCTGTCACTCTCCATGCCGGTGATTATATCATGCTGCCTGCCGGGTGCAGGCATCGGGTTGCGTGGACTCAACCCGATGTTGATACCATCTGGTTAGCGGTTCATATTAATTTGTGATTTTTTCCACTTTGCAGATTGCCTCGCCCTTGAAGAATCGTGTGGTTACCTGATCGCCTTCCCGGAGCTGCTGGCTGCTTCGGATAATGGCATCGCCAGCCATGGTGATGGCATAGCCCCTTGAAAGTGTTGCCAGAGGGCTCACGGCGTTCAATTCTCCAGACACTTTCTCCAGTTTCAGGTGACGTCTTTCCAGGCTGCTGGATATGAGCTGAATCAGCTTTTGCCCCATATATTCATTACGGCTTTTCAGCAGCTCCAATTTACGTTGGGGGTTCTGTTGATTTGCCCGGTCTCTGAGCCGACCCAGGCTTGATTGAGCCCGTTCCAGTTTCAGGGTGATGGCCTGTTTTAACCGGATTTCCAGATCATCCAGCCGCTGGCTGTTGTCTCTCAGACGATCCCCGGGGTGTCTTAACCGTTTTTGCAGGTTATCAAGCTCTCGCTGGCTTAACTGCAGCTTATGACGAGTCAGTGTCGTGAGCTTTCTGCTGATCAGGTTAAGCTGATTTAACAGGGCCTGGCGATCCGGGCTGAGGATTTCTGCCGCTGCTGATGGGGTTGCGGCCCGGTGATCAGCCACAAAGTCGGCAATGGTAAAGTCAATTTCATGACCAACGGCACTGACTATGGGGATAGGGCAGTCTGCTATGGCCCTGGCCACCAACTCTTCATTGAATGGCCACAAATCTTCCAGTGAACCACCGCCGCGACCAATAATCAGTACATCAAACCGGTTGGCACTTGTTGCCAGTTTTAGCGCATTGACCAGTTCGTGTTTTGCCTGCTCTCCCTGAACCGAGCTGGGAATAATGGTGACCGGTATGGCAGGAAAGCGTCTCTTCAGTACGGTGAGGATATCCCGAATGGCTGCGCCGGTGGGTGAGGTGATCACCCCGATATGCTTTGGGTGAGCGGGCAGGGGTTGTTTGCGCGTGATGTCGAACAGGCCTTCAGCGGCCAGTTTTGCCTTGAGAACCTCAAAGGCTTTTTGCAGGTCACCGGTGCCGGCATTATCCATGTGTTCAACAATCAGTTGATAGTCGCCTCTTCCTTCATACAGGCTTACGCGCCCCCTGACCATCAGCAGCATGCCTTCAGTCGGGACAAACTTAAGCGCCTGGTTACGGTTGCGGAACATGGCGCAGCGGATCTGTGACTGTTTGTCCTTCAGGGTGAAATACCAATGCCCGGAGCTGGGACGGGCCAGTCCGGATATTTCGCCCTCAACACGGACATTATTGAAGTTCATCTCCAGCAATCGCCTGGCTTTACCATTTAACTCCGTAACAGAGAGGGCTTTTGCGGATGCCTCAGCGTTTTGCGTCGGTTTGTCTGTAAAGTGGTGCATGGATCAAGCCTGGCAGGGGGATTGTCGGTTTTTTTGGTATTCTGCCTGAATAAGTGGTTTAGCTGAAGTTGAAATATAGGGTATACTTGTCCGAATTTTTTTCCCATAAAATAAACTCTTGGTAACAGGCAATGCTGAGAATTGCACAAGATGCACTCACCTTCGATGATGTCCTCCTCCTGCCCGGCTACTCCGAAGTCCTCCCCAAAGATGTCTCCCTGAAAACCAAACTGACCCGCGGTATTGAGCTGAATATTCCGCTGATTTCTGCGGCGATGGATACCGTTACCGAAGCGTCTCTGGCTATTGCCATGGCCCAGGAAGGCGGAATCGGGATTATTCACAAGAATATGACGCCGGAGCAGCAGGCCGCTGAGGTGCGCAAGGTTAAGAAGCACGAAAGTGGTGTGGTCAAAGACCCGATTACCATTGATGCCAGTGCCACTGTCAGAGATCTTCTGGAGCTGACCTCCAGACATAATATCTCCGGTGTTCCCG
Source organism: Endozoicomonas sp. ALE010 (assembly GCF_049310165.1). Classification (NCBI taxonomy): domain Bacteria; kingdom Pseudomonadati; phylum Pseudomonadota; class Gammaproteobacteria; order Oceanospirillales; family Endozoicomonadaceae; genus Endozoicomonas; species Endozoicomonas sp. ALE010. Next base: position 38,166 of record NZ_JBLYNV010000038.1, read on the forward strand.
TGCTTTCTGGCAGCGATCTGGTGGGTATTGTTACCAGTCGTGACGTCCGCTTTGTTTCTAATCTGGATAAAGCCGTTTCCGAGATCATGACCCGGAAAGAGCGTCTGGTGACGGTTCAGGAAGGTACTGATCCGGAGACCGTTCGCAAGCTTCTGCACAAGCATCGTATTGAAAAAGTGCTGGTGGTGGATGATCAGTTCAATCTCACCGGTATGATGACCGTTAAGGACATTAAAAAGGCCCAGCAGTACCCGAATGCATCGAAAGACAGTCAGGGACAGTTGCGCGTCGGGGCAGCGGTGGGTACCGGGGCGGAAACGCCTGATCGTGTCGCTGCCCTGGTGGCTGCTGGCGTTGATGTCATTATCGTCGACACTGCTCATGGCCATTCCCGTGGTGTGATTGAGCGAGTGAAGTGGGTAAAGGAAAACTACCCGCAGGTTCAGGTGATCGGTGGAAATATAGCCACCGCCGAGGCTGGCAAAGCTCTGGTCGAAGCGGGTGCTGATGGTGTTAAAGTGGGTATCGGTCCGGGCTCTATCTGTACTACCCGTATTGTGACCGGTATTGGTGTGCCTCAGATCACTGCGGTAGCCAATGTGGTTGAAGCGCTGAAAGGCACCGGAGTGCCTGTTATTGCTGATGGCGGTATCCGTTTTTCCGGTGATATGGCAAAAGCGATTGTTGCCGGTGCCAGTACCGTCATGCTGGGCAGTATGCTGGCGGGTACTGAAGAAGCGCCGGGTGAAGTGGAGCTTTACCAGGGGCGTAGCTACAAGGCTTATCGTGGCATGGGTTCTCTGGGGGCAATGTCCCAGGCTTCCGGTTCCAGTGACCGTTATTTCCAGAGTGCCGAAGCGGGTGCTGAAAAGCTGGTTCCAGAAGGTATTGAAGGGCGTGTACCTTACAAGGGGCCTCTCCATGCCATTATCCATCAGATGGTGGGTGGCTTGCGTGCCGCGATGGGGTATACCGGTTCTGCTGATATGGAAACCATGCGCACCCGGCCACAGTTTGTTCGCGTGACCAATGCCGGTATGGCCGAATCCCATGTTCACGATGTAACGATTACCAAGGAAGCGCCTAACTACCGTGTTGGTTAAGACTGCTTCACAGCGTTGTTCATGTTGACACCTGCAGCCGGACAGAAATGAGATAGCTTCTGACCGGCTGTTTACTTTCAGTAAGGGTAAGCCTCCCGGCCTTGCTGATCACAGGACTTAGAGATTAATCATGTCCCAGGATATCCATTCAGACCGCATTCTGATTCTTGATTTTGGTTCCCAGTACACCCAACTCATTGCCCGAAGAGTGCGTGAGATCGGTGTTTATTGTGAACTGCATCCCTATGATATGGATGCTGCCGCTATTCGGGAGTTCAGCCCGAAAGCGATCATTTTGTCCGGCGGCCCTGAATCCGTTACCGGTGACAACTCTCCAAAAGCCGCAGATATTGTTTTTGAACTCGGTGTGCCTGTGCTGGGTATCTGCTATGGCATGCAGACCATGGCAGAGCAGATGGGTGGCAAGGTCAGTACCTCTGATCTGCGTGAGTTTGGCTATGCCCAGGTTCAGCTGGAAGAGAAAGTGCGCCTTTTTGATGGCATTGAAGACCATGTCTGTGAAGGTGGTCGTCTGACTCTGGATGTCTGGATGAGCCATGGAGATAAAGTGACCGCCATACCTGAAGGCTTTGTGGTTGCTGCTTCCACTGGCTCCTGCCCGATTGCTGCCATGGCTTGCGAAGAAAAGCAGTATTACGGTGTCCAGTTCCACCCTGAAGTGACACATACCACCCAAGGATTACGAATTCTAGAGCGTTTTGTGGTTGATATTGCCGGGTGTCAGAAACTGTGGACGCCAGGCAAGATCATCGATGACGCTATTGCCCGTATTCGTGAGCAGGTGGGTGAACAGAAGGTGTTGCTGGGACTGTCCGGTGGTGTTGATTCCAGTGTCGTAGCGGCGCTGCTGCATAAGGCTATTGGTGATCAGCTGGTCTGCGTTTTTGTTGATAATGGTCTGCTCCGCCTTCATGAAGGCGATCAGGTGATGGCCATGTTTGCAGAAAATATGGGGGTTCGGGTTATTCGTGCGGACTCTGAAGCGCTGTTTCTGGGTCGCCTGAACGGTGTTCAGGATCCTGAAGACAAGCGCAAGATTATTGGCAATACCTTTATCGAAGTGTTTGATGAACATGCCAGTGCCCTGGACAACATCACTTTTCTGGCCCAGGGCACCATCTATCCGGATGTTATTGAGTCTGCTGGTTCAACAACCGGTAAGGCCCATGTCATCAAGTCCCATCATAATGTGGGCGGGCTGCCGGAAGAGATGAAGATGGAGTTGGTTGAGCCGCTGCGTGAGCTGTTCAAGGATGAGGTTCGAACCATAGGTCTGGAGCTGGGTCTGCCTTATGACATGGTATACCGTCACCCATTCCCGGGGCCGGGCCTCGGTGTTCGCATCCTGGGCGAGGTCAAAAAGGAATATGCGGATATTCTCCGCCAGGCGGATGCTATTTTCATTGAAGAACTGCGTAAGGCCGACTGGTATCAAAAGACCAGCCAGGCTTTTGCTGTTTTCCTGCCGGTGAAATCCGTTGGCGTGGTGGGTGATGGTCGCCGCTATGAGTATGTGATTGCCCTGCGAGCAGTGGAAACCATAGACTTTATGACCGCTCGCTGTGCCCACCTGCCCTATGATCTGCTGGAAAAAGTCTCTAATCGGATCATCAATGAAATTGAGCATGTTTCCAGGGTGACCTATGATGTATCCAGTAAGCCACCGGCTACGATTGAGTGGGAGTGATACAGTTATTACTAAATGTAATATCTGATTCCTTTACTTATACTTGCTTTGGGTATTTATATCGGGAGCAATGGTGCATAATGCGCCCATTCAGGGGTGATGTAGTGAGTATCCTCTTGCTACATTCCTGCCTGTGATCCTCTTTCCCTAGTTAGAGGCGCGCTGTTTATCAGTAAATCGGAATAGGGTGACGTCCGTAGTCCGATTGAAAGGAAATGGTGCCGAAGTGAGCCTGGTGGTCAACCAGTCTCACTGGTAGTGCATCGAACAGGTGTACTACTGTCACAGTTTTTACTGTGGAGAGCTAACGGGTACCAGAGAGCGCTGATGAGGTTTTCTTTATTCGCGCTTCCTCCATGTACGCTTGCCTCCTGATCTAATTACAACTGGTTCACTCATCCTGATAAGCATTGGAATAACGGGCATGGGTGATCAATAAACGAGATCAGTTTTTATGGAATTAACCAGTTTCAGTGATTCGTCGTTATCGTTATTGGCCCCAGCCGTCGCAATTATTCTGGCAGTCATAACCCGGAAAGTATTGTGGTCTCTGGGCGCTGGTATTGTCACCGGTGCGTTACTGCTGACCGGCTTGAACCCGCTTATCACCGTTCATCGTATTTTTGATGGGTTTGTTGGTGTGTTTTGGGATGAAGGCCTTAATTTTAGCAATCTCTATATTCTGTTGTTTTTGCTGGTTCTGGGTGTGATCACCAGCCTGATCACTATTTCTGGAGGAGCCAGGGCCTTTGGTGAGTGGGCTCGTGAGCGTGTCAAGACACGTCAGGGATCGCAGGTACTGACGGTCTTTCTCGGTGTTATCATTTTTATTGATGATTATTTCAACAGCCTTGCCGTGGGGAGTATCAGTAAGCCACTCACTGACCGGCACAAAGTCTCAAGAGCCAAGCTCGCTTATTTGATTGATTCGACCGCTGCTCCAATCTGCGTAATTATGCCAATTTCAAGCTGGGGTGCTTATATCATTGCTCTGGTGGGTACTATTATGGCGACCCACGGTGTTGTTGGCGATAGCCCGGTCTTTTCATTCCTGGCCATGGTTCCCATGAACCTTTATGCAATTTTTGCGCTGGCGCTGGTTTTCTTTACTGCAGCCATGGATCTTAATGTTGGCCCCATGGCCAGACACGAGAGTGCAGCGCTTGCTGGCAATCTGTTTGATGCCAATAAGGGTAACCCTCCGGGTGCTCCAGCTCTGGAAGAAGATGAAAATGGCCGTGTGGCGGATCTGGTGTCACCGATTCTGGTACTGGTGCTGGCAACGATCGCTGCCATGATCTGGACGGGGTATACCGCTCTTGCTGGTGATGATCAGGCATTTTCCATTCTGGGTGCCTTTGAGAATACCGATGTTACGTTATCACTGATCAGTGGCGGTATGATTGGTCTTCTGTTTGCGATGGCCCGGTTGTTGGGTCGAAATATTTCCGGAAACACCTGGAAGAAGGCGATCGCTGAGGGCAGCAGGTCAATGTTGCCAGCTATTTATATTCTTGTGTTTGCCTGGATTCTGACTGGAATAATTGGCCAGCTGGAGACCGGTAAGTATCTGGCTGGTCTGGTTGGTGGGAATATTTCTCCCAGCTTTCTGCCAATGATGCTTTTTATTGTCTCTGGTGTGATGGCTTTTGCTACCGGAACCAGTTGGGGCACCTTTGGTATTATGCTGCCCATTGCCGGAGATATGGCGGCAGCAGCGGACATAGCCATGATGCTGCCCATGTTGGCCTCTGTGCTGGCAGGTGCTGTGTTTGGTGATCACTGCTCCCCGATTTCTGATACCACAATTCTTTCGTCCACCGGGGCATCCTGTCACCACATGGATCACGTCAATACTCAGCTTCCTTACGCGCTTGGCATAGCGGCTGTAGCCATGTTCGGGTATCTGGTCATGGGGATTACTCACTCGATTTCCTTAGGCTTTGCTGCATCACTCGTGGCGTTTACAGGTCTTATTATTCTGTTCAGAAGGATTTCTTTGAAATCTCGCTTTTTGGCACCCGCTTCCGGTCATCTGGCCAAGTAATTAAGCTGCACTATGCTTAAGGAGAGGCAGGGACGCCTTTTTGAACTTATTTAAATCAAGGGCATGGATGCTATGAGCTTTGAACAATTGATGAATTCATACGCTGCTCGTCAGCAGATAGATGAGCTGGAGTATGAAAACGACAGATATTCTCTGTTGGTTAATGGTCGGATAGAGGTTGCCTGTTTTCAGGCCAATGGTCGCTTTTATGCTTATAGCATCATTGCCAGGCTGCCCGGGGATAATAGTAAGCGTGAAGAATTGTTGATCAGGCTGCTGGGAAAAAACCTGGCTCTGGTTGCCCATGAGCGTGTTTCATTGTGTATCGACCCTGATGTCGATGCTTTGGCTCTATATGCTTCTGCTCCGATAAAGAGCCTGAATGTTGATGGTATTGAAGAGGTCATTGCAGCATTGGCCAATAATCATGCACTTTTTGTCAATTGGGTTGAGCAAAGTGCCCCCCCTGGCCCAGCCATGATGTTCATGTCCTAATAGAAGCTGCTGTCAGTTCGATATATAAGGTATGTCAATGATTAGAGTTGTTCGATATGCCTTTGAAAAAGCAGCAATCCACTGGTTCCTCAATATTTGGTTGCCTGGTTGCCAGTACTGAAGCTGCCTATTTCAATGGACTCCGGCGTGCCAATGACGGATTTCTGAAAGCCATCATTCGTTACAGTCGATTCAAAGAGATACATATATTTTCCCCTCAGTCGTTATTGCCGGAGTTGAGAACCGGCTGGGAATCTTTTCTTCAGCATTATGGCAGTGATAAAGCCATCCATTTCTTGCCGGCTCATGAGTTAAACCGGTATTTTTCCAGGGTCAGGTACCAGGTTTTTCATCAGGGTGATCCCTGGGTTGGTCATCTCGCAGCGCTTCGTGATGCGTACTGTGTGGAACCATTTCCTATTACGGGTCGGGCTCATACGCTGAGTACAGACTCAAATATGTCAAATACCCGTGATTTATTGTTGTCACCGCTAAAAAGCTGTGACGCAATTTTATGCAGCAGCGCAGCGCAGAAAAAAGTGATGATGCGTCTGTTGTCTGCTGCAAGTTCCAGTATTTCAGATCATATTGGTGTGGCTATACCTTACAAGGGGAGTGTTGCAAAGCTGCCCCTGGGGATAGATCCTGATGAGCGTTATGCAGGAAGTAAAGAGGAAGCCAGAGAGGTATTGGGTGTTGCTCAGGAATCTTTTGTCATTTTAACCCTTGGCCGGATTGCTCCTTCAAACAAGATGGACCTCCATCCGGTATTGCTGGTAATGAATGATCTGGTGGAGGGTTATGGGCACCGAAATATCAAATGGATTATTGCGGGTGCAGGAGATGCTGGCAATCCAACGGTGCAGTCCCTGTTAAAACAAGCTTATGATTTAAACCTTGAAGGCAGTGTCCGCTTTGAGCTGGAAATTGCAGATGACCGTAAACATCAATGGCTGTCAGCCTGTGATCTGGTTCTGACGCTTTCGGATAATATTCAGGAAAGTTTTGGCATCGTACCTCTGGAAGCAATGGTTAATGGCAAGGCTGTTGTTTTATCCGACTGGAATGGCTATTCGGAATTGGTTGATGATGGGGTCAGTGGCTGTTTGATTGAAACCGTATCGACAGATTTGGATGATCTCGCCCGTCCACTTGGTTCATTATTGACGGACCATGCCCATATGCTGCAAGCCCAGGGGACAGCGGTTAATTTAAGCCAATGTTCAGAGAAAATTCATCAGTTGATTCAGGAGCCTGAACTTCTGTCTGGCATGGGAGAGCAGGGAAGGCAGAGAGTATTTGAGAATTATCGATGGGAAGCCGTTGTTGATGAGTATCATCAGTTGGTGAGTGGTCTGAATAAAGACGCTGATCAGATTTCCCGATTAAATAAAAGGCCAGTTGGGCTTCCTTATCATCAGATATTTGAGCATTACCCAGCCAGTCAGTTGACAGATGACCAGTTCCTTACGACAACGGATCGAGGTGTTAGATTGCTGCTGAGATCCGAGCAGTTTGTTCACTATACCGAAATGGACTCATTGTTAAAAACGGACCTGATTGACCAGGTAGCCCGTCTTTGTCTATCCGGTTGCCATGTGACGGACCTGAAGGCGAAGTTTCCTCAGGAACCGGCACTTCTGTTGAATATTATGTGGATGTGTAAATATCAACTGCTGGCTCTGACCGATAAACCGTCAATAAATCAGGCTGACCATCAAAAAAGATGGTGGCCTGAAGAGCAAAGGCTCCCGGCTGAGGTGATGCTGCATCTGGATTGTGTCGAGCCTCATCGGTTCAGGCTTCTGGAGCCTTTGCTTTGCTGGCTGGATGTGCAGCTGGCGTTCTACCATAACCAGTCAGAAAGCCCTGAATTTCGAGCGAGCCTGCTCAAGCCCTTTGCTGCAAAGCTGGATGGTCAGTTGTTGCAGGCAATTGGCTGGGTTGCTGAGATGAAAGGGACTGTGCAATATACCGATGTGTTGGACTCTGTCGTTGAGCAGGGCGGGCTGGTATTCCTGAGTGCTGAATTTCCTTTGTGGTATCGTTTGAATCGCTTATGGATTATCCGTGCACTGAAAGACTTTAAACAATTATTTGCCCGGTTTTACAGAGATCTTGGGGGTGTCAATCAGCTATTTTCTGATCGCTGGCAACAGCCAGCGCAGAGTATTGCCCGCCTTGATTTTCCGTTAAGTACTTCGTCTTCTTGCATGATTGCCATTATCGTTTGCGATAATGGCGAGAAGCTGGTTTATAAAAACAGGGATCTGGCTGTCGAGCGGCAGATTATCGGGCATACTGCTGATAACAGTAATATCGCCGGTAAGCTTAACCAGTGGCTGGGTGAGCAACCTGGGCTGGCGACCATAAGGATATTGTCAGGATCTTTTCAAGGCGCTTACGGTTATAGTGAATTTGTTGATAGAGGTCTCAATGAGGTGCTGGATGATCAGCAGATAAACGATTATTACCAGCGCCTGGGAGTTATTGCTGGTTTATCGATCCTGTTGGGAATGGGGGATGTTCATAATCGGAATGTCGTATCCAGAAATGGCATACCTCATCTTGTGGATGTTAAAGCTGCTTTCTGCCCTGGTGTTATAAAAGCGTTCGAGTCTGAGTTGAATGATCCCCGGGGAGCCTTCTGTGGCACGGATAACAGCTTTATGCTCACGTCTCTCTGGAGCGTTGTTGAACAGTTCCACTTTAATGGTTATCGGGATTGCCTCTTCCAGTTGGTTAATGGTGAATTGATTGAGATGCCGCCGGTGAAAGAGAGTCTGGTGACCAATAATTTGGTCCGGACCGCTGCGAGTGACACGTTATCGAACATCAAGCCTTTCCTTTGCAGTCAATATGCCAGTGCTTTTGAAAAAGGCCTCGATGCTACGTTCAGGGTTGTTGTGGATCATCACGATGACTGGTGTGCGCTTCTGGAGCGTTGTAAAGGAATGACTGTTTGTCACTTACCGCGTTTAGATCAGGAGTTCTATTGGCAACAGAAAGTGAATCTATGGACCTTTCATGGCTTTCAGGCATTCTCAGGAAAGCGTCTCAAGGGGTATTTTGACAGGGTGGTAAGTCGATTATGTCAGGGGGCAGAAGAGATTCAACGCTGGGGTGAACCTGAGTGGTTTGAACCTGCAACAACGCTGTCAGATGAGTTGGTGAAGAATTTGCTTTCTGGCTCAATTACTGAGTTCAGGCGTGAAGTTGGAGGGAAGGGAGTATTCAGTGAGTCTGGTTCCGGGCTATCTGAAAGGGTAATTTCTGACCATTATTTTTCAGTTGATACGTTAAGCAAGTCTGTCCGTCTGGTGCAGACTATGGCTGAGAACCCTCAGCAACTGGAGCAATTTCTAATCTTTCTTACGGCGGTGGTCAAGCAGTGGATGATTGAGAAAGCGGTGCCGGGGAAAAACTTCCCGGAAGCTTTGCGAGGTAAGCTTCCGGAATAAGCTATTGGCCGTGGATGTTGGCAAGAAGTTCTCTGGCCATTTCAGCGGGTTCTGCCTCTTTTGAAGACAGCAGTGGTTTAAGATAGTCTTCACTTTCTTTATTACGTCCCTCAAACATCAAAGCTAATCCCAGAAAGGCCTTGATAGTAGGATCTTCAGGGTGCTTTGCCAGACCTTCCTTATGCAACAGGTCAATAGCTTCCTGATGACGTTTTCGATTCATAAACTCAAGGGCAAAGCCGATGGTGCTAAGCGGGCTGTCAGGCCTGGCGGCTTCAATACCGTTGAAAATGCCAAAAGCATGTTTTGGCAGCCCGGTTCCGCTGGCCATAAAGCCAATATCCGCCAGAGTTTTTAAAAGTTTGTCATCAATCATTGCTGACTATCTCCATCCATAAAATTAGTTTAGAGCTTCTGAATAATACTCTGTATCGTATCCTTGATGGATTTGACGATACTTGAACGAAGACCTTCAACAATCATGTACTTGTTGAACTCTACCTGGAACTCAACCATATCCTTGGTACTGTTAGGATCCATATTGGCGACACGGGTTTTCAGTGCTGTATCGAGCGCTTCTGCCTGGCTTCCGAATGTTTCAGATACTTTGTCAAAGCTGAAACCGGCGCTTCCTGGCTGATTGTAATTCGGGTTGTAGGTATCCTGGTATGCCATGGCTGAGTTCCCTCTCAGGCTTTTGATTGACCGTGATGCTGTTTCCAGCTCTTATCAACGACCTCCATAGCCGCAACTACAGCGGTGAGCAGGCTGTCGATTTTTGAAAAATCTTCCGGAGCTGCGCCTTTATCTTTTAATCCTTTCAGGCGAGTCGCTTCAGAGAGTAAATGGTTAAGGATCTGATCCCGGTAGGAGCCGTCCTTATCTTGAATCAACTGTTCTTCAGTTGTTGAGAGAAGAATATTCTCTTCATTTTTCGGTTTGTCCGTCACGGTTCCCTCCAAGACGGTATTTGATTCTGTCAGTTCCGTTAGCTAATAAAAGATACTCAAGGTTGATATCTTCAATTATATACCCATTAGAAAGTTTTGCTCCTATGAGGTACTTGGAACCATCGATCAGTATCACGTAAGGCACTTTGCCCATACTGATACCGCGTATATTTAACGATAAAGGTGATTGACTGTCCGTTATTGTACCTCCTGCATACTTGGTGGCTAATTCAATGGATGGTTTGTTGGCGTATTTTTTCTGAAATTTGGCTACTACCGTTTGCAGGTCATAAACTTGTCCTTCATCCAGCAGGTGCCCTTTCAGGATCACCGTTTGATCCCGGGTGACGACATGAATTCTTGGTATCAACCCTTTTTCCCGCAGCATGGATTTGAGGGTATTGACCCGGCTAATCTGGTTCTCAACCTGATCAACAACTGACGTAAGCCCATAAATCTCCTGTTTGAGCATGCTGATAATGTTATCAAGCTCATCAGAAGTTGAAACATATCCGGTTATCACCAGAGATCCGGGCGTGTTATCCAGCTCCAGCTCAAGTTTGTCATAACCACGGTCTCTGAGAAGCAGTTCAGCGTTATCACGCATTTCATTCATAACAATGATCTGCAAATTAAAAGGAATGCCCTGCTTTCTGAGAAATTTTTGCAGTTCAAGTCTGTCCTGAAGCGTTGGTGTATAACCCGACACGAGTAATGATTTATCGGGCAGCTGTTTGAACTTTACCTCTTTAAGTCCAAGCTGGTCCCTGGCCTTTGCCGAGATTTCGAGAACTCCCGGGATGCTTGTTACTTTTTGTACTTCGGTATCCGTGTTGGAAATCATCAGACTCACGCCGGCTATCATAATCAGCAGTATGACTGGAATGGCGGCAAGCCATCTTTTATCAATACTTGCTAAAAAGGATGTATCATCAAAATCGTCCTCATCTTCTTCGTCATCCTCTTCATCCTCATCTGACAGTGGCTGCTGAAAGTCAGATCCAGATAGATCCAGCTCATCTGGGTCAGGGGATGGCAGCTCTTCCTCGCTGACAGTCAGTTCCTGTGTTGGGGGAGGGGCTATGTTCGGCAGTGCCAGAGGTGGCCACTCTGCATCAGCGGGGCCGATAGCTATAAACAGGCTGCTTGAGGTAACAATATCAAAGTGGCGGTACTGAATACTCGAGCCTGCGGGCTCGCCATTTACATATAAAGGCGTATCCGCTGTGCTTGATTGGATTTTGATCTGGCCATCATTGGAAATCTCAATAATGAGCTCGATATCATTCAGGTTGTCGTCGGTTAATACCAGGTCACAACCATCATCTTTACCCAGGGAGTACCTGCCCGGCTCGATGGGGATCTCGGCACCAATATGGTTGCCGGAGAGTATTTTCAGGTAAAATTCAGTCATCAATGACCTCCTGCCATGGTAAAGCAGAAAATGATCTGACTGGGCTCGTAGACGGTTTTATGGTCAACATCCTGTTGATTCTGTCCGTAGTTAGTACTGGTGTCTTTACGTGCTCTGACTATCTGCGTAAATTGTGTCTTAAAAAATAGATTAAGGTAAAAAAAACGTCATTGCCAGAGATTACATGATAATTATTCGGCAAATTCGTCACTAATTAGATGCCTGTCGTTAAAATATTGGGTAAAATTCCCTGAAAAGGTTAAATAGCCCTGATAACAATAACCATAAAATAAGAGGCGCAGTGTTATGGATGCATCATTCTGGAATGGTAAAAGGCCTGCTGGGGTTGGTGATTCTGTTAACCCTGATGAGTATTCCAGTGCTTTATCTGTGATCAATGCTTTTTTAAATGAGAATGGCTCGCTCCCCGCATTTACAGGCATAGGACATACACTGACTTATGCTGACATTGATCTTTACAGTCAGCGGTTTGCAGCATACATCCAAAGAAATACTGATCTGCAACCGGGGGATCGAATTGCGATTCAGATGCCCAATCTTCTACAGTACCCGATTGTCGTTTATGGCGCGTTGCGAGCCGGATTGGTTATCGTAAATACCAACCCGCTTTATACTGCCCGGGAAATGTTGCACCAGTTCAAGGACTCGGGAGCAAAGGCGTTAGTATTTTTTGAAAACTTTGGTGATCTCGTTGAAGAGGTGGTTGGTCAGACAGAAATCAAGCATCTTTTTGTGACCCGGCTTGCTGATATGGTCCCGGCTCCGAAACGGCAGGTGGTTAATTTCCTGGTCAAATATGTTAAGAAGATGGTGCCACGGTATTCCTTACCCCAAGCAGTTCCGCTGCTTGACTCCTTCAGGGCTGCAAAAGCCTCTGACTATCAACCGATTCCGGAGGGTAAGCTCTCTGATCCCCTGGTACTTCAATACACTGGTGGTACTACCGGGGTGGCCAAAGGTGCCATTTTGACTAACAGGAATTTGATAGCAAATATGCTTCAGTCCAAAGAGATGCTGTCTCAAGTGGATGAACAGGGGCAGAAAATTTTAAAAACAGGGCACGAAACGCTTATCGCACCCTTACCGCTTTATCACATATATGCCTTCACAGTGCATTTAATGTGTATGCCGTTTATGGGGAATCACAGTATTCTGATAGCTAATCCGAGAGATACAGATACATTTATTAAGTTTATTAAACCGTGGCGTTTTACTGCTTTTATTGGCCTGAATACCCTATTTGCCAGCTTGCTGAATCATCCCAAATTTAAAGAATGTGATCTCTCAGGTTTAAAGGTAACTTTATCCGGAGGGACAGCGCTGCAGGAGGCAACGGCTCAAAGGTGGCATAAAGAGACCGGGTGTATTATTTCTGAAGCTTATGGGTTAACAGAGTGTTCTCCCGCCGTTTGTATGAATCCAGCCGGTGATTTGTCACAGCCAGGTACAGCGGGCCTGCCAATACCTTCCACAGAGCTGAAAACCATAGACGAGAATGGTGGTGAGACTGCGATAGGTGAGCCTGGGGAGCTTTGTGTCAGGGGGCCGCAGGTTATGTCCGGATACTGGCAGAGAGCTGAAGCAACAGCCGAAGTACTCAGTACGGATGGTTGGCTGAAAACCGGTGATGTCGCTGTGATCCAGGAAGATGGGTTTGTCAGAATTGTTGACCGCATCAAGGATATGATTCTGGTTTCCGGTTTTAATGTCTATCCGAATGAAATTGAGGATGTTGTTTCCGGCCATCCGAAGGTGGCAAACTGTGCAGCCATTGGAGTGCCCGATGAGAATACCGGGGAGAAGGTCAAGTTGTTTGTTATCAAGTCAGATGACAGTCTTACAGCTGACGAGTTACTAAACTGGTGTCGTGATTATCTGACGGCCTATAAAGTGCCCAAAGTGTGTGAATTTCGTGATGAATTGCCGATGACACCGGTTGGCAAGATTTTGCGCAAAGACCTTCGGTAGTCATAGGTTGTGAGTTAACCTGTTATGCTTTGGTGGGATCCATTCGGAAGGGTGGTCTCTTTATCACAAGTCCTGTAATCCCTGGTAATCAGGGTTACAGGATATTTTTTATCTGTCGTTTATATGTCAAGGCGTTTCTGGCAGTCAGTTATGCTGATTGCTGGTCATGGTTTGAGAAGTAACGGTGCAGTATTTCAGGGTCGTCTTTCAAGGCGTTAAATGCGTCTTTGGCATCGGTGGGGGTAATGCTGGTGCGATCCAGTTTCATGCGATGTATAGAGGCATCAAACCAGAACCAGTGATTGTCTTCGGTAAGGCATAAGGCTCTTACTGAATAGCTGGTCGCTGGAATGAAGGGCAGGGGCATTCCACTGGTTAGTTGCTTTCTGACAATGGTGGAATTTTGACAAGAGTAGGTGGTGTTGTGGTAGATCCGCTCGAAACGGTTGAATTCGTGACCAAACATCTTGTTTGCCATAATGTCCTGTTTTTGACTCAGGTAATACAGTGCAAAAATGCCAGCCACAATCAGGATAAAGCTTTCCATTTTTCATACCTCGTGGGTTAATGCACTGGGCTTCCCTGCGGCTTCGGAAAACCCTTATATGTATTCTATACGCATTTGTACAACTACGTTCAATTAACATCGCTGATGAGGTTGGGGTTTTTACTGGAGAAGGATCACAAGGCCCAGTCAGCAATCATCTGTTTGGCTATCGGCCGAAAAGCATCTTTTCCATAGAGTGCATCAACTAATTTAAATGAAAATCCCATGGCATTGCCCGGGCCCTGGGCTGTTATAACCCGTTTCTTTTCATCCACGACTACGGTGTTTCCGGGATGTGTCAGGGCACCTTCCATTTGCTCCATGAAGCTGGGGTAGCAAGTCGCGTGGACGTTATCCAGTAAACCGTGATGAGCAAGAACAACCGCAGGCGAGGCGCATATAGCGGCATACCATTTTCCGGCTTTTTGCTGGTCATGCAGCAGTGTTATCAGCGTTTTGCAGTTCTTCAGGTTGTCGGCACCGGGCATGCCACCAGGAAGGGCGATCAGGTGAAACGGCTTGCCTGTGCAGGCTTCTATATGCACATCTGCTGTGATCTGTGTTTTGTGTGAGGTGGTGATGGTCTGTTTGCCATCAGGAAGGCAGCTGGCTACAGTGACTTGTGCGCCCGCTCTCCTGAGTGTATCTATGATGGACACAGCTTCAATGTCTTCAGAGCCATCAGCAATTGGGATGAGAACCTGTCTTGGCATGGTAGACCCTATTTAGAAGGTGGGGTGTTAAGTAAATGTCTGCAGCTTAAGGCCGTATGGGATCTTGTGCGGGTAGTTAAAACTGAGAGATAAAGCTTCTGTATATTGGCTCTCTTCTGCACAGAATCAGACTACAAAATGAGAAAAAATGAATAACAGGATTGTTTTATCGTCGCTTTCAGTTCGCATTAAGATATTTAAACAGGCTCTTATGCCGACAGAATTTTAATCTAGCAGATAGTTAGGGCTGGTGAGATAAATTTGATAATGAATTGGTATTATGCCAGTTGCCCGGCAAGGTTATAGCCGAGGGTGTAGCCACTGTGGTAATCAGACACAAGGTGGTTTCTGTGTCTTGTTCCTCTGGAGGTGTTCAGTGGCTTCAGTGGCGAGATATGAACCAGATGTACGCTTGAGTCTTGTGCAACTGATTCCGCAAGATCTGCCGCCTGGTTGTAAATGATGTTCTGATCTTTTATCAGCGTTGACACGGCTGGCATTTGACGATTTTGCCAGGCATAAATTTTTGACCCGGTCGCTGAGCTTTTACGAAAGTTTGCTTGCCTGGTTCTAAGTACAACAATCTGATTATGGCCGTCATCAATCGCTTTTTGTATTGGCAAGGGGTCTGATAAACTGCCATCGGTCAGGGCGTGGTCATTAACCAATACCGGCTTTCGATAAATCATGGGTAAGGCGCTGCTTGCCTTCAATGTGTCGTTGATGACCTCATTTGGTGTGTTGCTGTCAATGCTGTGATAAACGGGTTTTCCACTTTCAATACATGTGCTGACAACGGTAAAGCGTTGAGTGTTCAGCCTCTTTCTGAAACGGTCAAAGTTTAAAGCGTTTTGTTGTGAAAGCTTTTGGAAAAACCAGTCAAGATCAAACAGATCCCCACCCCTGATGTGGCGCAGAATACTGATAAACTCAGAGTCAAGGCATAGCTTGGTATAGATATCAAGATTGCGTCCACGTTGACCCGCAATAAATGAACTGAGATTCAGCGCGCCAGACGAGACGCCATAGTAACCATCGAAAGCTTGGACTCGTTTATCAAGAAAAGCGTCCAGAATACCAGCGGTGAAAATGCCACGCATACCTCCACCTTCAACAACCAGCGCTCTTTTTATGGATGAGGAGGGGGCGATGTGTTGCATGGTTGGAGTGATGAGGTTCTTAATTGAGATAAGATGGTTGCGGGAGCTGGATTCGAACCAACGACCTTCGGGTTATGAGCCCGACGAGCTACCAGACTGCTCCATCCCGCGACAAAACTGCTCAGCTGATTCTTTAAAAAATAAAGAAACATCAACTGCTTTATGAAAGTGGTTGCGGGAGCTGGATTCGAACCAACGACCTTCGGGTTATGAGCCCGACGAGCTACCAGACTGCTCCATCCCGCGACAAAACTGTTCAGCTGATTCTTTAAAA
>NZ_JBLYNV010000039.1:0-53904 GCF_049310165.1 Endozoicomonas sp. ALE010
TATCCTCTATTCTAGACTGCGTAGCTGAAATTGTCCCGCAAGCTTCCAGCCCTTGGGAGCAAAGGGATTTTAGTTATTGCGGGAATTACTGATCACCGAGCGCACCGCTTCAATATGACTGGAATAAATAGTAATGGTTTGCAGGGCAGTATAACGAAACTCCGGGCGACTGCTGCTGCCATAGTTATTAGCCGATTTATCGGTAATATCAGGCGACATCAGACTAATGTCTTCAGCCGCGATACCACCCTTTTCCAGGAACTCCCTGATGCTGTCAATATTGTTTTCAATCGTGCCATAGAGAGCTTTCAAATCATTATCGGCCGCTGAAAACTGAATAGGCCAGATCACGACATCTGCCTGATACTCCCTCTCTGATAACCCTTTGACTGTGACACTTCTTTCATACTGCTTGTACTCAATGGCAGCATTCGCCAACAAATACCCCAGACAGGAAAGCCCCAGAAAAACAGAAATGCCCAGTATCAAGGCACTGACTCTACCGGTACTCATATTGTTTACACCTGATCATTTTGTTGAAAAAATAACGAACCCCATCTTTGGGTTCACCCGGTAAATTATCAGATTTTACGCTAAATCCGAATATTTCTTACTTCGGGCTATCACATGAGACAAACCTCAAGGGATATTCGCTGGTTTTATTGTCACGGAGAACATTGCCCATCTCACAGGACACGCTAGAATTCTGGTGATTAAACGTGAAGGAAGCATATAACATGTCGTTTAACACGCTCTTTTCGGTGGACAGTAACGCATCGGCGCATGGAGATTCTACGTTTCTACCCATTAACCACTTATGCGCTGCCTCAAGTACTCATGTCGTTAAATAAGAAAAGGAAAAGAATATGCTCAAGATAGGAAGTATAAGAGATACACCATCATCCCCAAGAACTCCTGATGATGAGCCCGCAAAGAAAGCGATTAAAAAAGAAATACCTGACAGTGATGATCAGCATTTACCAACAACAGGCCTTGTTGAGCGCACAATTGCTTCAATATCCGGAATCAGCTCAACAACTTCAGGAATCAGCTCAGAGAGTGACTCGTCTTTAACAATAACCGGAATCAGTTCAGATAGTGATTCCTCATCAACTGTCAGCCGAAGCAGTTCAGAGAGTGACTCTTCCTCAACAATCTCAGAAAGCAGTTCAGAGAGCGGCACCACCTTAACAAAAACTGAAAGCGGCTTAGGTGATTCATTCTTAGCGATAACCGGAAGCAGCCCAGACAGTGCCTCCTCTTCAACCACAACCGTAAGCAGCCCGGATAGTGACTCCACTTTAAACACAACCTCAAGCAGCTCTGTGAGTAGCTTCAGCTCACTGTCGTCATCAAGCATGTCTGAAGGAACAACGTTCCGAATTAGTAATATGCCGATTGACGTGCTTACTCAAGTGCAATTACTTGACCGGCTTAGCTACATGCTATCAGATTATCCAGAGCTATCTTCTATTACCAGAGTTGAAGGGATTCCAAGCAAAGTTGAATTCAACACAATTTACGCAAAACTTCTTATCAAGTTACATTATGAAAATACAGGTCATGATTCCGCAAAAATATTTTCGATGATTGAGCCAATATGCAAAGGAATTTTGGAAAAACTAAAGTAAATTGCTATCAGACTTTTTTGGCGGATTGCAGCAGCTCCACTCGCTTATTCATCATATCCTGGTATGAGCCTTGTTGGGTGACACTATCCAGAACCCGGGTGAGGTGCTCTTGCAAATGCTGCCTGAGACTCCCGGGTGTTTCATCGGATGTATAGCGATCAACAATCTGCTCAATGGCCGTAGTGATCAGGCTTGCCGAGTTCAGAATTTCAGCAGCCACTGTCGGTTCACCGGCTTTCAGTGCTGCAATGGCCTGCTTCAGTTTGTCCACCACTTCTTTATGCTGGCCTTCTTTGACCAGGTCTTCTTTGATCTGTTCTTCCCGTAATCGCTCTTTCAAGAGCTCGAAAAATTCTGCATTAGACATAGCTTCAATAGCAAGCAGTATGCCCCTCTGGGCGACCAGAATGCTCTCCAGGAACTCTTCACGGGTTCTGATTAATGGCTGCAGATCAATGCCCAACCTCTGGGACAATAGACTTAACCGCACATGTTCCGGCATTCCATAGAGGTCTGCACTGTTCTGCTGAATCCCCTTGCCACTATGAACAGATGACTCCCCACTGTTGCGATTGATCGACACAATATTATCAATCACCCTTTGCAGCGCCAGTGAGCCGGTATTTGCATCCGATGGGAACACGTCAGCAACAACGCTTAATACCTGAAGAGGGGCTGATGATCCTGCTGCCAAAGCTTGCTGAATGGTCTCTGTCAGCTGTCTGACATTACTTTCGTAGACGCCCAATACTTCATCCGTATCCGTGGCTTCTGGCAGTGCCGACTGCACCTTTGTCACCATATCCTGTAATGGGGTGGATGCAGGCACCTTGACGGTTGAGCGTTGAGTCCCTGCTGCCAGGTTATCGACGGTTGATCGCTCCCGAGGTGGCTGTTCAGATGCCGCTTCTGACAAGGACGCTGATAAGCTACCCGGCAAAGGCTCGGCAGCTGCTCCTGTAGATTTTTGCCCCAGAGAGTCTCTGATCACCAGGGCTGTTGATAGGAGCCCCTTAATTTCTTCAGAGGAAGCCACCATTGCGCCAGGAAGAGCCGGTTGCAGGGCAGGAACCAGAATCACAGATGCAACAGGGAAATCTTCAGTCCTGGCTGCCTGACCCTGTGAGACAGAGTTCGACTGTTGGTAACCGGAAGCCACCTTATCAACCTTCTCTTTTGCAGGCTGCCCGGCCAGAAACTCTGGCGGCACAGGTTCCAGTCGGCTGGGCTGTATATTCCCGGATACCTCACTCATACCCTCACTCCTTGCAGTGTCATCAAAACTCGTTAATCATTTTTTCTACCCGGCTTACCTCAGGACTGGTGGTGCCGGATTCATGGGCCATTAAAACCGACGCCCGATAAGCAAGCCTCGCTTTTGGATACTGCTCCAGGGCGACATAACAATCACCCACACAAATCATCGGATGCGGGTCATTGGCATCAAGAGAAATGGCGTACAGATACGTATCAATGGCCTCACCATAAAGGCTCATCATTTGCTGGCAGGCACCAAGGCCAGTGAAAAAGCGGGGATTCCACTGATCATAGAGACAGAGAAATTGAAACAGGCGGGCAGACTTCTCATACAAACCATTATTATATTTCAGATACGCCAGTTCATAGATGGCTTCCTGCGCCTCCTCACTGATATTACTGGCTTCAGCAAGACTCCCTCCCCTGGCCATATAATCCCCCACAATGGCCATTGCCTGGGCATCAGGCGAGCTGAACACTGAATCATTCATTTGCTGCTTCCCTGCAGATTAGAAAGACGAGTTGTTCTATATAGGTATAGTACCTTTACAAACCAGCTCGAAGGTTTTTATCGGACTCTTGAGCCCGGGGGACACAATGCCTCAAAGAATTGCAGATGAAATGGGACAACATCATTTCCAGCATCTGCCACCAAAACAACCTGAGCCTGTAAAAGGTTGCCTTGGCAGGCACCCTGTAACTCCAGAGACAGGACAACGTTATGTGAACGCAGACACCGCCAGGGCCGTCAATGGGAAAACTCAAAGGCATCTTTTGCAACGAAACGCTCACTCCAATGCAGCCCTTTATCTGCAGCAAGCAGCACCTGTTACCTTTCAGGGGGCCACTATCGATAAAGAGTACAACTACCCGATCGTGCCTAAAAAAGATTTACTTAAGGTCAGGAAGTTAGGCAAAGGGACTTATGGCTCAGTGGTACTTGTGATACACAGATATACCCATCAATACCTTGCCCTGAAAATGGTAGGTAACGATACTGATCGCAGGCAAGAGTGTGCACAGTTAATAAGAATTCAACGGGCAATAGCAAAAATCCATGGTAACACAGAGAATATTGTCAACCTTATTTCCCTGAGTCGAGGAAGGTCAGATAGAAAATATGTTCTTATGGAGTATGGGGGGCGGGATTTACTGGGCTCATCAAAAAAGTATGGCCGTTTCAGGGGGAACGAGCTTAAAAGAACTTTTTTCCAGGCTGTTAAGGGCGTTAACACCCTGTTTAGAGCCGGTTACCAGCATCATGACATTAAACCTGCAAATATCCTGATTAGTAGAAAAGGTGTTGTGAAGATCTGCGATTTCGGCCTGGCAGAAAAAATGGGCAGGGGAACTCAAATTGGCAGGGGAACACCAGAGTATATGCCTCCGGAAAAACTGTATGATTTGCGCGGCAGCCCCATTGACAGAGCTGATTCCTGGTCCCTGGGGTGTACATTTGCTGAACTGCGCTTAGGTTACCCTGTCATGATCGGTACTCGCACTATATGGGAAAGTCACAAGCTCCCTGGTGAGACAATAGCTCATCTGAAAACGATGCGAGAAGAGGCATACCAGCAGCTTCTGCAACGGGAAGGCAGGCAAGCAGCTGAGTTATTCAGGTCATTAACCAAGCTGCATCCTGGTGACCGGCTGTCCACCACCCAGGCGCTGAAGCACCCTTACTTTGCTGCTTGCTATTCTTGATATATTCAGAAAGATACATAGCATCGGATCATGACATGGAACGTTTCAACGTAACCTCGCCCTTAAATATAAACCCTGAACAAATCAATCTGGCTGAACCAAAAGCAGCAAATTATTCGGGGATCGAAGAAAAAAAAGGCACCAAGATACTGGATAGCGATGGAAAACTGGTCTCTAAATGGGGACGACGTATTGAAAATCACTTTAATAAAGCGTTTATTGACGAAAAAAAATCCGTTCCGAAAGCCAACATGTATGAATTTGAAAAATGCATAACCAACAGACGTATCGAAGTATTAATGGAAGAAGTTCAAGAAGATCAGGAAGGTAAAAACAAATCAGACCACGTTGACAGTATTTTAAAACTTCCCGATGAAATACCAGAAGAGTGTACTTTTTTTGACAAGAATCAGTTCAGGAAGCTGATCGAATCAGATACTGAAGTCTATCTCTCCCATGAAATCAATCGTTGCAAATCGGGTGCAAGCCTTGTTGCATTAAAAAAAGAAGTCAACCGGCTTAAGGCAGGCAATAAGCTACCAGCCAACGTGATCGACTCACTCAACCAAAAAATACATGATCAGATGGCAGTTCTGGTGAAGGCTATGCCGAACCATCTTAAAAGCATCCCCTACGATGGAGACCCGGAAAAAGACTTTAATATGGCCATGAAAAAATGTAATGCCATCAAAAACCTCTTTAATGCCGCTGAGCATATTGATAAAAACCTGGCTGTCAGGCTTGAAAAAGAAATATGTGAGATGATGGTTAATACATTCTCAAGCGATGTAAGTGAAATCAAAAAGTTATGCCTTGCCCGGAACAATCTGAAAGAGAGTGAACAATTATCAAAAAACATTCAAAATTTAAGAGAGGAAACAGTAGAACCATTTCTTAAGACAGTTGCCGTAAATCCAGAAAAACACTACCAGAAAATTCAAGGCAGTACAGAAAAAGCAATAACGGAATTAGAAAATCAACGCAAGATAACCCCTGACAACACAAGCAACCTGAACAACAAAGTCAGTAAAAGTTCGATAACAGATAGCACTGAAACACCTCTTGTGCAAAAAGATGGGCAGTCCAATGTGCTTCTTGATCTTCAACCAGCTGAACCTATCACTTTTCAGGGTGCCCCAATCGATCCTGAGTACAACTGTGCAATCATACCCAAAAAAGAATTAAAAAAGAGCAAGACATTAGGCAAAGGAGGTTTTGGCTCTGTGGTTCTTGTAAAACACAAGCGTACCAATCAACAATTCGCCCTTAAAATTGTTGGCGATGAGACTGAGCGCAGAGATGAGTGTGCAAAAATGGTAAGAATTCAGCGGGCAATAGCAGCAACCGGTGAGAACACAGAGAATATTGTCAACCTTGTTTGCCTGAGTCGTGGAAAATCCGATCAAAAATACATTCTTATGGAATATGGCGGTCATGATTTACTGAACTCATTAGAACAGGATGGTCTTTTTAGAGGTGAAGAACTGAAAAGCACTTTTTTTCAGGCTACCAGGGGTATTAACACGCTATTTAAAGCCGGCTACCAACACCATGATATTAAACCAGAAAATATTCTGATCAATGGAAAAGGTCTGGTGAAGATATGCGACTTCGGGTTTTCAGCAAAAATGGACAGGGCCACTCCAGTTCTCAGCGGAACACCAGATTATATATCACCGGAAAAAATGTATAATTTGACCAAAAAACCTAATGTCAGAGCAGACTCCTGGGCCCTGGGATGTACTTTTGCTGAAATGTGTTTAGGTGGTGATCCTGTAATGCCTGTTACTCAAGATATGTGGGAACGTAAGATGTCTTATAAAGAGGCTTTAGCCCAGCTAAAAGAAGCGAGAGAGGATGCTTACCAGAAACTTCTGGAAGTGGAAGGCGAACAAGCTGCGGATTTTTTCAGGGCTTTAACAGAACCAGACCCTAAAATGCGCCTGTCCCCCACTGAAGCGCTTGAGCACCCTTACTTTGAGTCTTACCATTCCTGACAAGAAGCAATTCTATTGCTCCATTTATCCAGATCCGAGTCGCCACGACAGGCATCGATAAAGTCTCTCCTGACTTAAGTTGTCTGTTGACCGGAATGCCAAAAGCATATTTGTTGATAATGAGATCGACCCAGACAGAAAGCCCCAGCGTTCCTTAAAATTGAACTTATTGCTGACTTGATTATCAAACGAAGTTGCCGGTTTACCACTTCTTAATAATACTCTGAGTAACGTCACCCTTGATCTACAAGGATTATTATCTTCGAGTCGGAAAAAGACTGGTTATCCTGTAAATTAACTGAAAATTTATGAGATTATATTATGCAGCCAGTAAACTCCCTAACTAAACTAGCTGAGCCTTCTAATTATTTAATGGCTGGAGAGAGCTCAGATAATAAGTGTTCAGATAATAAGCGCACAGATAACAACAGCCCAACAAATAAATACATTAATTACAGCTCACCTGAAAGATCAGGTAAAAACACACAAAAAACTCTAGCCGAGCATGAGACGATTACTGTTATTGAGCCTAAGGTTACTCACGATCCTGAACCAAACGCTTCAGCTTCTTTGTTACCATCTTCATCATATCCATTTTTAGGTGCTGAATCAGAAACAACCAGTTTTGATTCTGAATCAGAAGCTATCGTCATGGATATTGCCAGAGAAATGGAGTCAAAGGTGTCGGCTGATATTTCTCTCCCGGATGGCTGGAAGATAATGCCAGAGAAAACACCATGCAGCGACCTTATTGAAGGATTGGTAATTGACAATACTGGAATGCCTCGAATTCAATACAGTGGAAAAACAGCCTTTTATGATGCTTACTTAATTGCACGCCAACTAAATTACGAGAATGCTTTACAAAAACGGACTGAAATTCAATCTGCTGAATTAATTAAAAAACAGCAAATGGCAGCTTATAGTCAGCTAAAAAAACTGATGGGTGCAGAAGTTTTTAAGTGTTTCGCTGACCATGATAACATATTATATGGTGGTATGGCACATATGGGTTATGGATCACGTCTTTTTGCAAAAGTTGACACAGTCTTAAACTGGTACGATACAGAACAAAACAAATCAAATGTTGAACAATTTTTGCATGGTGAATTTAAAGGAACGAAAGCAGCTATTAAACTTGAGCAATTCATCGAAATGTTCGTTATCCATGAGGATTTAGATTTGATAACGAGTCTTTGTACAGGAGAAGATACTGGACTTTTCAATGCAAGGTTCAGACCAATTCCAAATCAAGGAAACATTTATGAGCAATGGAAGCAAATAAGAGACAATCCACAATCTCATCAACACGATACACAAGGTGAATATTACGCAAGATTCCGCCCAAAGGAGTGTATTATATTCTAGGAATGATCTGGACTAACCGAACTTAATACGTACTATCTATCTGATTCGATAGTCTTAGCTTTCTTGCCAAACTGTCGGATCAGTAATCTCAGAAGCTGTACGAAAACCCCGTAACCCTGAAATTCAGCAAAGAACATTTAAACGACGTAGTTAGATTAAATCCATTAAGTAAAATGGACACCTCTTGGACACATCAGTAAGTTGGAATAAATGAGTTAGAGTAAAAGGAGAGGGAATCAAGGAGCTAGAAAAGATAAATGGCGGTGAGGGAGGGATTCGAACCCTCGATACGGCTACAAACCGTATACTCCCTTAGCAGGGGAGCGCCTTCAGCCTCTCGGCCACCTCACCGTTTCAATATGGCGCGCTCGGGAGGATTCGAACCTCCGACCGCCTGGTTCGTAGCCAGGTACTCTATCCAGCTGAGCTACGAGCGCGTTGTTTGAAGCGACGTGAAAGATATTTGAATCAATTCAATTCGTCAATCACTTTTGTTGACTTGGCGCGCTCGGGAGGATTCGAACCTCCGACCGCCTGGTTCGTAGCCAGGTACTCTATCCAGCTGAGCTACGAGCGCCCTGCGTCAACGGAGACAAACTATAGAGATTTCATTGGGTTGAGTCAAATACGGTTTTTACGGATCTGTTCATATCCAACCAACTGTTTCATGAACTTTGTAATTTAATCGTTGTCCTAAGAGTCAGGGTATCAAGCTGCCTCCGTATTGCCTTATTTTTTTATTAATGAAACAAACACTCCAGCACTGTACACGACAAAAATCAGAAGTAAGTCAGCAGGATCCAATGGTTGTGATTTGCAATGCTGAGCCTTGGCGAGCCATTGACGATTATCTCCGGAGATGGCAAATAGAAACCATGTTTCAAGCGATGAAAGGCAGAGGCGTTAACCTTGAGGAAACTCGCCTGAAGGATCGGGATAAAATATCAAAATTGCTCTGTAGTCTGGCATTAGCCTTTTGCTGGGCATACAAGACGGGGGATTGGATAAATGAAGCAACCCCGATCAAGGTAAAAAGTCATGGACGTAAAGCACAGTCCATTTTTCGTGCAGGGCTGGATTATCTCGCCAGAATTCTCAATCACGTGAATACTTGGCTGGAAGAAATATATGAAGCAGTAGAACTGTTATTTGAGGTCAGCTGGGAGAAGGCCTCATGAAAATTGTCGTGTACAGTGCAGGCAAATATTATTTAACTCGCAAAAGCCTTTTTGATTGACACCACTTTCCTGTTGCTGGTCGATAAGGTTTTGCCACTGTGCAGAAGTGCGGCGATTCGATATCTTTTGATGCATGGCTCGCTCCTGTTCTTGAAACAGGTGAAAGCGTGGCAGTCAAAGGCAGGTTTTTGAAGACGTCCTCAAATAAGCGCTTACGTCTGGTTACCGATGTAAAACATCAACAGGCCCTAATAAGAATATCAGTTATAAAAAAAAAGTATTATTAGCAGATAAAGAATAATAGAAGAATTGAGAGCTACTATCATAATGATGTAATGATCATTCATTACTCATGCGCTACTGCTTTCTTCCTCCCATTTTATCCGTTGGCCTACCTGTTCGAGGTGTATTTTATACGTAGATTATTACTATTCAAACTCTTCAGATCTTCCCACATCCAATATTCATTTAATGATTAAATTCGTATTCAAAGGCTTTTCAGATGAAGCACTCTCTCATAGCAAGCCTATTCACAGTAGTGATTATTAACCTTACATTTATCTTCAACGCACATGCTATTACTCTGGACTTTGAAACAAGAGTGATACATGGCAGACAGATCGAGGAAATTCTGGATGGAAAGCCACTGCCACCCAATAACCCCCATCAAAAAGTCAGGGATTTTCTGATTCAGGAAAAGTTGAGCCAACTTGCAGTTACCAGAGGTTTAACCTGCACCCCTGAGAGTTTCGCCGCGCTCGGAGGACAGCAACTGACGGAAGCTATTCGTAAAGCTGAGTTGGCATGTATAAATAACTTGTTTTCAGTAACAGGAATCATTAGTAGCCAACTGTTTAGTCAGGACAAAATGATAACTGTAGCTAATGAAGTAACTCGTTTTTCACAAAATTATACTGGCGATAATTCTGAGGGTTTACAGCAACTGATCCTCTATTTAAGGGCTGGGTATTATGTGCAATTTTATCAGCCAGACACCGTTGGGGATTATGACTCCCGTCTTGCCAGTGCTATGCAGCAAGCTCTTGATTCATTCTTTGCCAACCCAAATGCCTTTGCTGTTTCTGACAAAAATGGTGAGGTGTTGTCTGAAGCAGTCACATTAATTGATAGCTCTGCCCAGAATACCCGTTATATTTTTGTCATAAAGCGTCTACTTACATCCTATAATCAGGAGTTTGAAGCCAGCAGAAATATGACCATTGCAGTTAATAATGGTATGACAGTTTTGTTTCGTGGACACCAGCTGAAGCCATTTGTAACGGCTATAGAAAGGGATACGACACTTCTTGATGACTTGTATAATTTTTACAATACGAAACAACATCTTCTTGGAACAGACAATGAATATCTTCTGGTTAATGTCGTCCGGGAGCTTGGGCGCTTTGTTCAGCACAATAAGCTTCAGCCAAAGGTAAGCGGACAACTAAATGCAATTCTGAGTCAACAAAATAACAGTGAAAAAGGCACGCCATTATGGCTGGTTGCCGCTGAAATAGCTTCATATTATGACAATGAAAACTGTGAGCATTATGGCATTTGCAATTTCAAGGAAGAGGTTGAAAACAATGCTCTTGTTTTCAATCATACCTGTAGTAAAACACTGAAAGTTCGCTCGCAAAATATGACGGTTGCTCAAGCAGAATGGATCTGCGATCAATTATCAGAGCAAGAGGAATATTTCCATAACAAATTACGGACCAACTTCCAGCCAGTAGCGAATGACCTGAACGATGACCTTGAGCTGGTGATCTTCAACACTGCCAAAGATTATAAAATGTATGCCGGTTTACTATTTAATATCAGTACCGATAATGGAGGAATGTACCTTGAAGGCGCACCTGAGAAACCTGACAACCAAGCCCGGTTTATTGCCTACGAGGCCGACTGGCTGAGACCTGAATTCCATGTCTGGAACCTTCGGCACGAGTATGTACATTACCTGGATGGCCGATTCAACATGGCAGGTGATTTTCGCCGTTCAACCTCCACTGATACCATTTGGTGGATTGAAGGACTGGGAGAATATATCTCACACCGGAATGAGTATCCTGAAGCAGTGTCCCTTGCTCGAACCAAACAATACCCATTGAGTACCGTTTTTCGAAATAGCTATAGCAGTGGTACAACACTAATCTATCGATGGGGTTATCTCGCTGTGCGCTTTATGTTCGAGCGACATCCATCTGAAATTTCTGAAATGCTATCCTTGACACGCAGTAATGATTACAAAGCTTACCGGGCATGGATAGACAGAATTGGAAAATTACATGATGATGAGTGGTACGGTTGGCTCGATACTGTTGAAAGCACAGATAACCAACTCTCGGATTATGGTCCACGGGATGATGACTCTATCCCTGACAATGGTGATGATGAGCCTGCTATACCTGATACTCCAGTCACTGATACTCCAGTCACTGACCATGATATTGAAAACTCCCAGTTACATAATAAAATACCCAAGGTTGGTCTAAGCTCTGGTAAAAACCCGTATTTTTATATCTATATCCCCTCCGGAACCAGAAGCTTGATTTTCACCATAGACGGCAGAAGTGGTAACGGAGAGCTTGAAATACTCATTCGACCAGATCAGTGGCCAAGCGACAGCGAGTACGAATTTTCAGAGCTCAGCCAAGGTGACAGGAAATCAATCAATATCAACCCACTTAAAACTGGCACATACTACTATGTGATGGTTAAAGGAAAGGGGCAATTCAGCTGTATTGAACTCATGGCCAGTTATAACTGAAGTGGTTTAATGACTTAGTACACCTCGTTAAGCACAATAGTGCAGTTGATGACGAGGTAAAAAGGTGAAGGTGGTCGTAAGCGTCCAAGCAGGGGGCAGACTCCCCCTACTTGTCGAGATCGGCTTTTAATGGATTGGCCCCGAATTTCTCTTTCCAGAGTCGCGGTATCAGTTCCCTGATATCACGGGGCCGGGTGGAGGCTGATACGCTGTAGAACATTAACCAGGTATTTGTAAGGATCGATACCCGCCAGCAGGCAACTGGTGATCAGCGTCTGGAACACGGCTATCTGCGCCTTTTTCTGTCCAGCAGAGTCGAGTTAGCCTGAGGGAATTTCCCCCCCAAGCTTCTCACAGATCCGTACGTATATCCTGTCATACGGCTCTTGGTCACACATTTGATGCACGAAGTAATTCCCAGTGAGCAAATAAGTTCGGCCTCATCTTCCTCAGTTTTCCGAGCCTTCGCTCCGCTTCCCGAGTCGATATCCGGTATTTATTACTTGCCCACTTAATCAGTGTATATAACAGCGGTCTGTGCTAATTTGCGCTTCCAGAGGGTGAACGTTGACAGGCAAATATTATTTAACTCGCAAAAGGCTTTTTGATTGACACCACTTTCCTGTTGCTGGTCGATAAGGTTTTGCCACTGTGCAGAAGTGCGGCGATTCGATATTTTTTGATGCATGGCTCGCTCCTGTTTTTGAAACAGGTGAAAGCGTGGCAGTCAAAGGCAGGTCTTTGAAGACGTCCTCAAATAAGCGCTTACGTCTGGTTACCGATGTAAAACTTCAACAGGCTAAGAATATCAGTTATAAAAAAAAAGTATTATTAGTAGATAAAGAATAATAGAAAAATTGAGAGCTACTATCATAAAGATTTAATGATCATTCATTACTCATGCGCTACTGCTTTCTACCTCCCACTTTATCCGTTGGTCTACCTGTTCGAGGTGTATTTTATACGTAGATTATTACTATTCAAACTCTTCAGATCTTCCCACATCCAATATTCATTTAATGATTAAATTCGTATTCAAAGGCTTTTCAGATGAAGCACTCTCTTATAGCAAGCCGATTAACAGTAGTGATTATTAACCTTACATTTATCTTCAACGCACATGCTATTACTCTGGACTATGAAAGTACAGATAACCAACTCTCAGGTTATGGTCCACGGGATTATGACTCTATCCCTGACAATGGTGATGATGAGCCTATTCTACCTGATACTCCAGTCACTGACCATGATATTGAAAACCCCCAGTTACATAATAAAATACCCAAGATTGGTCTAAGCTCTGATAAAAACCGTTATTTTTATATCTATATCCCCTCCGGAACCAAAAGCTTGATTTTCACCATAGACGGCAGAAGTGGTAACGGAGAGCTTGAAATACTCATTCGACCAGATCAGTGGCCAACCGACAGCGAGTACGAATTTTCAGAGCTCAGCCAAGGTGACAGGAAATCAATCAATATCAGCCCACTTAAAACTGACACATACTACCATGTGATGGTTAAAGGAAAGGGACAATTCAGCTGTATTGAACTCATGGCCAGTTATAACTGAAGTGGTTTAATGACTTAGGACACCTCGTTAAGCACAATAGTTCAGTTGATGACAAGGTAGATAAGGAGAAGGTGATCTATCCGGTGCAGGTACTCTGCGAAGTGGTGCAAGTGGGGCGCAGTGGCTTTTACTGCTGACAGAAACAACAGACTCAGCAGGAGAACTCCAGGGCTGAACAGTTCCGTCTGGAGGTTGATGCACACTAATACCCTTACACCCCGTTCTTCCTGAGCGGAGTCGAAGGATGGGAGCACCGCACTTCGACTTCGCTCAGTGCGAACGGTATGGATATCAACGCTTGCCTGCATTGCCCTTGCATTGCCAGTATACCGACCATCCCTGGTCATAAAAGATGGGAGGACGAACCTCCCGCCAACCCATGCAAGCAAGTCTCAGGGGCAAAGGTGTCGCGACTTTGCCGTCCTGCATCGCTTCGCGTCCCGCCGCTGATTTTCCTCCGTTTTACATGCTCCCTGATCTGGCTTTCACTAAGGTAGATATCCCAGAGTAGTTCCAGTAATTGAGGCTGGGTAACGGCGCAGCCATGATGCTGGACCAACGCATAAGCCTGAAGCTGTGGGCCAAAGTGATGACCATGCAGATTGGCTGGCGGTTTGCCACTGATGGCTTTCCCTCCGGGGTCAACCATTGTTCAAGCCAGTATCGAATGGTCTTAACCCGAATACCAGCTCCTGAACGGTATAGGGCTCCCGACCGTGCCGAACAGAACCCTCTGGAATGTCCCCAGGAGCAATAGTATCTTCTTCAGAGACAGGTGGGCATTGCGGCTGGGTTCGTTGGCGTGGAGTTGACTCATCAGGTTTGTTCACTCAGATTTGTCTGTCTACCGGTGCTCGCTGGGGAGAGATCGAGAGCCTGGCAAATCATTGGGAAGGGCTTGTCCGGTTTATTCAGAATCCGGATGTTCCTATGGACAACCATATCGCTGAGCAGACATTACGCGGCCCGGTGGTTGGAAGAAAAAACTACTACGGTAGCGGAAGTGAGTGGAGTACAGAACTGGCTGCGTGGCTCTTTACTGTTCTGACGCCCCTTAAGCTCTGGAAAATAAATCAGAAACTGTGGCTGACAGGTTATCTTGAAGCTTGCATTGCCAATGACCGGCAACCGCCAGTAGATTTAAGCCAGTGGATTTGGCTGATGGATGAAAGTCGCCTCAACGAATTACGAATCCATGACCCGCCTGACAGCTAATGTCAATCCAGTCTGAAGGTCTTATGGGGCGGGGTATCCCTGCGTGGTGTACTTGCGTGGCCGGTATTAGCGAATAGTTACTTACGGATCTGTTCATATCCAACCAACTGTTTCCTGAACTTTGTAATTTAATCGCTGTCATAAGAGTCAGTATCAAGCTGCCTCAGTATTCCCTTGTTTTTTATTAATGAAACAAACACACCAGATGAATACGTTGGAATGAAAAAAACGATTTCTCCACCAAATACACAATCTGGTCTTGAGAAACCCAATTATGGATAATTTAGCTTCCACGCCTGGTATACCATTTCCTTCCTCAGTGCCTCTCAAGCACCCGGATTCAGGGGATGTGATTATTTGTCCATCCTGTCAGGAGTCTTGTTTTCAGGGCAGAAAAGCCAATCTGGTGCAAAGAAGGCCTGAGCATCGGACGATTCCAGAAGATCCCGCACAATGCCCGGTATGCAAGAAAGTCGTTGATTCACGAAATCTTTCTCCTGTTACCCTGGCCAATGAAATTTCCAAACTCCGGGAAAACCAATACCATGACCTGAGAGTTGCCCTCAGCATAGACGATCAGATGGCGGCCGCAGTAATTCAGGACCTGATGGGTAAAGGTGCTATTTTGCCTCTTGAAGAACGGTCCCGGGCCTTGAAAAAAGCTCTTGGGATTACTGACTATGAGGCGTCTTGTTACGAATGCATGAAGCATATTGCCCTGCAGATTTTGCCCTATTCACTTACAAAGCCAATGGGTATGTACCCGGTTATGCCCAGACATGCCACCGCCTTATGGCAAATGGGTGTCAGCCTCTCGCCGGAAGAACTGCATCAGGCTCTGATCGTTTTGCTGCAATCAATTGAAAGTGATGACGGCGATCCAAGCAACCATCGCCGTCTGATTCAGGAAGACCATATCAAATTACTGGTTCAGATCGCAGAGACCATTCCCAGTGAACAGTTGTCCGGGATCATGCAACCAATATTCAATTCTGAAGATGAAGTCAGTATGGGATATATCACGCTCTTGCAGGGAATAGCGTCCGACCCATCCTCCCATCGCCTGCTTGATGCCGCTTGCAATGATCTGGATATGGAACAAAAGTCCATTATTATGAGAATCACCCTGACGCTCAAC
Organism: Endozoicomonas sp. ALE010; assembly: GCF_049310165.1. NCBI lineage: Bacteria > Pseudomonadati > Pseudomonadota > Gammaproteobacteria > Oceanospirillales > Endozoicomonadaceae > Endozoicomonas > Endozoicomonas sp. ALE010. Next base: position 15,831 of record NZ_JBLYNV010000039.1, read on the forward strand.
AGTGATGAAGGCAGTAAGCTCTTTCGCTCCCTGAAAAACAGAAATGGCTCCCTGACACCAGAAGAACTGCCCAAAGCCCTGAAGGAAGTCCTGGGGAGAAACAGTTCCTGCTCTAACACCCTTTACGATTGCGTTATTGACTATGCTAACGACCTGTTTGATCTGGGTGCCCGTCTGGACCAGCTTGAGTGGGAAGAGGCGATGCACAAAGCAAACGAACTAAAATACAATCGGGATAAGATGATGGGTGATCTTCACATCGCCTTCCTGAAACGAGACGAGACAGCGTTCAGTTTGTGGGAATCGACTCAAATGGATGCTCTGCTGAATTAATTCCCCCACCAGGGCGCTATCAGCTTTGACCTTTGAACAAATCTGAATCTTCGATCAGGTGCCTGTTTGCCTCAGTAATTATTTGAAAAGTTTTGTTACTCTCATCAACGTTCCCAGGGTTTTTATCAGGATGACACCTTAGTGCCAGTTTCCGGTAGGCTTTTTTTACATCATTCAGGCTGGCACCTTCCGTCAACCCCAATACATTAAGTGACTGTCGATTCTTTTGGACCATCTGCTCTGCAGAGAGTTTGCGCGGGGCACCTTTTGGGTGAATTTTCCCAACCAACTGGCGCAGATAATCTACGTTGCCATCGGACTCTCTGATCAGGTTATCCACTACTGCCCGTGCTTCCTCCGGGGAAAAGCCTTTTTTCTCAATTTGTTCAATCATCCAGGGGCGCAGTGTGTTGGCATTTTTATCACTTTGAGCATGAGGAGCATCAGAAACCCACTGCTGAAACCGGTTCAGGTCTGAGCCAGCGATGTTCAGCGCATTAACAATGGCTTCATGGGACCGGTCCGGGCGGTAGCCTTTGGCGGTGAATTGCCCCATTGCCCATTGATAATTTTGCCGCTGCAGTTCTCGAAAGGCAGACTGTGGGGTCAATGGCGTGGTGTTAACCATGATTTCCACCGAGCGATAATCATAGCCGCACTGGGTTAACACCCGTTCTGCCATAACTCTGGCAACAGAGGGGGCATAACCTTTGCCTTGGAATTGGTGGGTAGCCCAGTTAAACCACTGCAGCCGAAGAATTGCTGTACTGGTTGGCTGGTTAATCATGCCACTCTTATTGACTGGCTGGATAACCACGCCATTTATCACGTAGCCAGCTATTTTTTTGTTACGGTATTGTTTGGGAAGAAGATCCCTTTTAGGGACCGGATCCGTTTTACTGACTTTTCGTCCGAACTTTTTCCCGGATGCCGTCTCCTGACCTTGGGGTTTACCTGCCAGATGGTAAACACTATGTAGCCCGCCAATGCCATTCATGCCATCCATCAATTGTTTCCTTTTCCCAGTGATATTTAGTCAGGTTATCGGAGCAACGGTTGGCAGTTTTAATTCAGGCAGCCTTTCGGAAGGCTGCCCACAGGCAAGCACCACAGTGGGTTCTGGAAACAAAACACAACGTCAGTATTAAGTACGACAGACTCCTGAGTTGCCCACTTTATTATTCGCTGATGCCACATCTTTACCCACCATCATTTCAGGTGTTGCCCGGTAAAACAGCGTGACACTGAGGGCAAACGTCAGTAGTTCGGCCACCGGCAGGGCAAGAAAGGCACCTTCAAGCCCCAGGGTTTTCCAGAATAGAATGATCAGCACCAAGGGCAATACCAGAGAACGACTGACAGCAATCAGGGCGGACTGGGTAGCCGCATGCATACCGGTAAAATAGCCGGACAGGGTAATGTTGATACCGTTAAACAGAAACGTCGGCCAGATGACGGCAATGATCGACATGGTCAGCGCCAGCGTGGCCACTTCGTCACTCTGAATAAAGACACTGGCCAGCTCCTCAGGATAAACCAGCAGAGCCATCGCAAAGGTAATACCCACCATAATGGCAAGACCAACAGCCAGTCTCACAAAGCTGACAATACGCTCTGGCTTTCTGGCACCGAAGTTAACGCTGACAAGAGGCCCCAGGGCTTCTGCAGTGCCGTATGCCACCATGATGCTGAGCCACAGGATATAATTGACAATGGTAAAGGCGGCAACGCCGGTAGTGCCTGCTTCAATAATCAGAATCCAGTTAATAACGAACATGAGCAGTCCACCGGACATCTCATTTATAAACTCGGAAAAGCCATTGTAAGCAGCCCGGAACAACTCAGACCAGGAACCATAGGGTTTAATCAACCGAATGCGGGCCTGCCTGCCAAAGAAACGTACCATCAGAAACGCAGTACCCAGCGTATAAGCGATACCACTGGCAAATGCTGCGCCACTGACACCCCAGCCCCACATTTTGATAAACAACGCATCCAGTACAATGTTCGTGAAGGCGGTAAGCACCAGCCCGGCCAGGGCATAATTTGGCGCATCATCAACCCGGGCAAAATACGATAAGGTGTAAGCCAGCCCCATGAACAACATAAAAGGCGAAATTATACGGATATATTCCGTGGTCAAAGGCAGTGCTTCCTCGTCGGCTCCCACAAAAGCCGCGATATCCCCGGCGAAAAAGTGTGCCAGGCTGGACACAGTGAGGGCAAAGATAACAATCACCGTCAGGGATTTGGTAAAAATATTGGACGCCCTGCGTGTATCTCCGGCCCCCAGGGCTTTACCGGCAACCACCGCACCACCTACCAGCATCATGACACACAGGCCAAAGGATGAAAAACGCAAAGCTATTCTGGAGGCCACCCTCTCCCTGGTGGTGTCCTGTGGCTTTGCCGGCATAACTGCCCGCAAGGTTGCCGCCGAAATGGGTGCCGCTACGGGAACCATCCACCATCACTTTTCGTCGCTGGATGAGTTGAAAACCGAAGTAATCCGTTATGCCATATCATCATCCGTTGACTCCGACCTGGAGGCCATTAAGGGATTACCACCCTACGAAGCCCTGCTGCAGATGTTACTGCCATCAAACTTCCCGGACCGTGAGTTTGAAAACCGGGTGTGGCTCAGTGCTGCCGATGAAATGTGGCGCAATGAACAGCTGAAAACGGTCTATTGTGAGTCCATGGTCAGCCTGACAGACCTGATTGGAGGTGTGATTACCCTCGGCCAAAAACAAGGATTGTTTGATCCAGCCCTGGATAGCCGACAATGCGCCTGGAAGTTAATGGCCACCAGCTTCACACTGTCCAATTATTCCTACCTTGGTGATAGCAGCCTCAATCTTACGGCCATCGATGAGTTGGTGATCAACGATATCCGGCTGACACTGGGCATAAAAGATCCCGGGGTTGGCAAGATGCGCGTAAGTACCAGCAATCAGGCAACTGTCGCCTGGTGAGTAACAGGCCGGAACCTTTTTCAGGGTGATTGCTCTAAGGATCCTGAAACATATTCGGACTGATGGTAATTACCATGCAACCACTTAATGCCAGGGGCTATCCTGGCTGGCCACCAACCGGTGCTGCTGAAAATTCAGCGGCGTCAAAGGCATTAGTCGACACTGCTTTATCGGCTTGTGCAAAACAGATTCCCCCAAGCTCTGGCCCCGGCGATCTGGCAACATCCGATCGCAATGGATTACCACCACCCAATGGTCGCAAACGGTCTGTGGCAATGCAGTCCGGAGTCAGGACCAACGGCCTGGCTGTTACCGACGACAACCGTTGTGTGGGTGCCTACTCTGCCAACATACTCCCACTGAATTGCGCCGTTGAGTCCGGTGATATCAGGATGGTGGCGTGGCAACTGCAAAATGGTGCAGAGGTTGATGGCAGCAACGAACAATTGCTCAAGCGACCTGCCTGCCAGTCCCCCTCCAGGCTTACTCCATTAAGCCGGGCTGCCATATACGGGTTATCTGACATAACCCGGTTGCTGTTGGAGTCCGGGGCACCTGTTGACCACTGCGATGCCAAGGGCCTGACACCACTGGCTACGGCTGCTGGCCGGGGTAACATCAAAGTAATGCAGCTGTTGCTGGATTACCGGGCAAACGTTAACGGCAATACCATCGGCTTACGGACTCCCCTGACCCAGGCTGCCAGGTGGGGACAGGTTGAGGCGATAAGCCTGCTGCTGGAGCATGGCGCGGATATTGACCGCCATGTCCGCGCGGGGAAAATACTGCGCCCCATGGCTGTCTGGCGGAGATATGACACGGATATCTACTACTATGCCCACGCAGCGGAATCACCGCTGTCTCAGGCTGCCAAGCGTGGACAGATTAAGGCGATAAGCCTGTTGCTGGCCCATGGTGCGGATGTTCACAGCCATGTCTGCGGAGGGGAAACACCACTGTCCCAGGCTGCCCGGCGGGGACAGGTTGGCGCGATAAGCCTGTTGCTGGAGCATGGCGCGGATATTCACAGCCATGCCAGCGGGGAGGAAACGCCACTGGCCCAGGCGGCAAAATATGGACAAGTTGGCGCGATAAGCCTGTTGCTGAAGCACGGCGCGGATATTTACAGCCATACCCGAGGAGAGGAAACGCCCCTGGCTCAGGCGGCAAAATATGGGCAGGTTGAAGCGATCAGCCTGTTGCTGGAGCACGGCGCAGATATTCACAGCCATACCAGCGGAGCAGCAACGCCCCTCACTCTGGCGGCAGAGTATGGCCAGATTGGGGCGATAAGCCTGCTGCTAAATAGAGGGGCCGACGTTAATAGCCAAACGTCCGGAAGTGGGACACCACTGCGAAAGGCTGCGGTCAGGGGATATACTGAGATTGTCAGGCTACTGCTGAGTTATGGAGCCAACATTCAAAGCTGTGACAACAGCTATGGGGAGAATTCCCTGAGCAAAGCGGTCATGCACGGGCATGTTCACGTAGTCAAGCTGTTATTGGAACATAGTGCACAATGGCAAGGCCCGTGGAAAGGCCTGCTGAGACTGGCTGTTGAAAAAGCCCCCATCGAGATCGTGAAATTGCTGTTGCAGCATAATGCGAATGATGTAAACGGCCTTAAAAACCGAACATTTCCACCACTTTCAGCGGCCATCGCCAAGTGGGATATGGAGTTAGTGAAACTTCTGTTGCAATCGGGAGCCAATCCTGACTGCATCGATTGTGATACCTTTCCATGCACTTCGCTGGCTATTGCGGCCCAATCCGGGCGAATTAAATTTGTTGAACTACTGTTGCAATCAGGGGCCGATGTTCACGGCAGGACCACTGGAAAGTATACGCCCTTGACGCTGGCAGCAGCTCAAGGACATAACCAGGTGGTGAAGTTATTGTTGCAGCATAAGGCAGATGTTCATAGCCGTGACCAGGGTAAAGGTACCCCCCTGTTCTGGGCCAACGAAAACAGGTTTTATGAAATTGCTTTTGACCTGCTCCAGCACGGCGGCTGTCCTCAAAGAAGCTCGACACCGGATGTTATCCGAACAGTCACTCAGAAATTAGGCTACGACCCTCTGGAAAAGCCTCCCGGTCTGCAAACTTTGTGCAAGAGAAGGCTGAGGGCTGCGTTTGATAAACAAACAATGTCCTCTTTCAACTTGCCTTATTTGTTGAAAAAAGAACTTCTGAAATGTACGCCTGAATGAAAAATTTCCCCTGCAGCCCTGCCAGTAATGGCAGGGCGGGGATTGTCTGGCTTATTGAATCTTCAGCACCTGCTCTTCGATCTTCTTTTTCCAGATCTGCGGACCTGTGTTGTGTACCGATTCGCCACGGCAGTCTACCGCTACCGTCACCGGCATATCTTCCACTTCAAATTCGTAGATCGCTTCCATTCCCAGTTCAGGGAAGGCCAGCACTTCCGCCTTTTTCACCGCCTGGGAGACCAGGTAAGCGGCACCACCGACGGCGATCAGGTAAACAGACTCATTATCCCTGATAGCCTCAATGGCTGCCGGGCCGCGCTCTGCCTTACCGATCATACCGGCAAGACCGGTGCTCTCCAGCATGGTGCGGGTAAACTTATCCATACGGGTTGAGGTGGTTGGGCCAGCCGGGCCAACGGCTTCATCACGCACAGGGTCAACGGGGCCTACGTAGTAGATAAAGCGCCCTTTCAGATCAACCGGCAGCTCTTCCCCTTTGGAGATCATATCCACCATGCGTTTATGGGCGGCATCCCGACCGGTGAGAATCTTGCCAGACAGCAGCACAGTATCACCTGGCTGCCAGCTTTTGATGTCATCGTGGCTCAGATTGTCGACATTGACCTTGCGCACCCCTTCGCCCATATCCAGGCTGACTTCCGGGTAGTCATCAATATTCGGTGCTTTCTGATATACCGGACCATTGCCGTTCAAGGTAAAGTGGGCATGGCGAGTGGCGGCACAGTTGGGAATCATGGCCACAGGCAGAGAAGCGGCGTGGGTGGGGTAATCCTTGATTTTGATATCCAGCACGGTGGTCAAACCACCCAGGCCCTGGGCACCGATGCCCAGCTTGTTCACTTCATCCATAATCTCCAGACGCAGCTCTTCCACCCGGTTCTGCGGACCACGGGCACGGAGTTCATGAATGTCGATGGGTTCCATCAAGGCTTCTTTGGCCATCAGCATGGCTTTTTCAGCGGTACCGCCAATACCGATACCCAACATGCCGGGAGGACACCAGCCAGCCCCCATGGTCGGTACCGTCTTTTTCACCCACTCAACAATGCTGTCGGATGGGTTGAGCATAACCATTTTGGATTTGTTTTCAGAGCCACCACCTTTGGCAGCCAGTTCCACCTCAACGGTGTCTCCCGGCACCAGGGTCATATGGATAACCGCTGGCGTGTTGTCTCTGGTGTTTGTGCGGGCACCGGCAGGATCGGCCAGGACGGAAGCACGGAGTACGTTGTCCGGATGGGTATAGGCCCGGCGAACACCTTCGTTGATCAGGTCTTCAATGGAGCGGTCAGTATCAAAACGTACATTCATACCCACACGGACAAAAACAGTAACGATACCGGTATCCTGGCAGATAGGACGCTTGCCCATGGCGCACATTCTGGAGTTCACCAGAATCTGAGCCATGGCATCTTTCGCCGCCCTGGACTCTTCTTTCTGGTAGGCCTGATAAACCGCATCAATAAAATCAATGGGATGATAGTAGGAAATAAACTGCAGTGCGTCCGCCACACTCAGAATTAAATCATCTTCCCGAATCACAACATTCATTGGTTTTCACCCCTTGTTCTACGATTTTATTCCGCAATCCGACCTTGCCGATTTGAACCTGTGCAATAAACTGAGAGCATTATGCCCATTTGCACAGTTTTAACGGCAGGCAAACCTCATCTTATTTTGACGGGGATTATACCAACGCCAAAAGCTAATAACATTGATTAACCGCAGGAGAGGTAAAGTTTTCTCAAAAAGCGTCGCTACGGACGCTTAAGTCCGACAGGCTCCTAGGAGGCTGACCGAGAATAGACTGCCCTACTGCGGTGGCAGCAAATTGGTCTAAAAATCCGCTTTTGTTCGGCAAATAGCCCCGCTATTCACCTCACAAAACCGAATTTTTATCCTCAATTTTCTGCCATCCTCGCTACGGGCGCTATTCTCGGTCAGCCTCCTAGTACATGGTTTCAATGAGTTTGACGTGTATGATCTCCGTTCACCCTGAGCGGAGTCGAAGGGTGCTTGGCACGATCTATCAGAGTCCGGAGTTTCCGCCTTTAGGCCCTATGGGTCCTTCGATGCTTCGACAAGCTCAGCACTCAGGACGAACGGAGTGCGGAGGCACGACAACCCGTCAAACTCATTGAAACCATGTACTATGAGTACAACTGGTATTATCGATTGCAGGTTGTAAACTTGCACACCAAATTCACTGTGCAACATATCAGGTTTTTTTCCGTGCCGAAGATTCAATTTCAGGGCAACAGTTACCCGATGGATGAGAACGAGAACCTTCTGGATGGATTACTGCGCCAGCATGCCAGGGCACCCTGGTCCTGTCGGGCCGGGGTCTGTCACTCCTGCATGCTTCGGGTGACAGCGGGGCTTGTACCGACAGAAGCCCAGTCGTTACTGACTGCTGAGCAAATCAAAAAAGGCTATATTCTCGCCTGTCAGACCAAAGTAACTGGTAATTTAAGCCTGGCACTGCCTACCCGGGATGAAGTACCCGGCATTCTTACTGAGCTGACGTCACTCAGCTCAACGGAAGTCATCATCAAGTTATCCACCCGCCTGCCTTTCGAGGTTGCCATTGGCGAACATATTACCCTGGTATCCAATGAAGGCTTTGAAGCCACTTACCCGGTTACCGGCGTCAACGACGAGTCACAAACACTGGAGTGCATTATTGCTCGCTCCGCAGGGGGCAGCCCATTCAGTGCCTGGATTCACTCTGAGGCAAGAGCAGGCGACCGCCTGATGGTGATCAAGAATGGCTAATTACTCTCTGACCGGTAACGCATCAAGGGTTTTGTCATGCCCCATCCTTTCCGGATCCACATGATTTCTTGAGAATATATCGCGGGACATACAGCCGGTTTCTGCATTAACCAGACTGAAGGAAGGCTGACGCACCACCTCCTGAAAGGCGATCGTTCCATCTGGCATAACCACGGAGTGGGCAAGGTAGGCATCCACCAGCCCATGGGTATAATCAATCCCTTCTGTCTCAAAGCCCTTCAATACCAGAACTTCACCAGCCTTACACCCCAGCGCGATTTCATCACCGGTTACCGTACTTTTAATAATGGCCGGATGGCGACTGCCCAGGGGGAACTGAATGCTGCCGTAGTAATAATGCTCACCGTTGTCCCGGTGTTCCACCAGCACATCCCAGAAGGCCATAACATTCATAAACTCCCGGCCTCTATGATCCTTGACGATATTATTGCCGTGTTCACCTTTATCCAGGTATGAGCCTGCCACCTTGAAGCGGCGGGTAATGGCCTGATCAAAGTTGATGATGCCGGGATCCTGTTCTGCTGCAATCTGATACGCCACAGGGCGGCTGGGTAGAATGCTGACAGCGGCCTCTTTGGATGGTTTTGCTTTATCTGATTCCTGTTGCACCAGGGCAGCTTCGTGCTTTTTCTTTTCGGCTACTTTCTCTTCTCTGGCCTTTTCCTCTGCTTTCCGCTTTTCTTCAGCCACTTTCAACTCATCGGCTTTGGCCTTTTCTTCCGCTTTGCGCTTTTCCTCAGCCACTCTCAACGCTTCGGCTTTGGCTTTTTCTTCCGTTTTTCGTTTTTCTTCAGCCAGTCTCAACGATTCAGCTTTAGCTTTTTCTTCCTCTACCTTGCGTTTTTCTTCAGCCACTCTCAACGCTTCAACTTTGGCTTTCTCTTCCTCTGCTTTCCGTTTTTCTTCAGCCATTCTCAAGGCTTCGGCTTTGGCCTTTTCCTCCGCTTTCCGCTTTTCTTCAGCCGCTCTCAACGCTTCGGCCTTGGCCTTTTCCTCTGCTTTTCGCTTTTCTTTAGCCAGTCTCAACTCTTCGGCTTTGGCTTTTCTCTTAGCCCTGCGCTGTTCCTCAGCCAACCTTAACTCTTCCGCTTTGGCTTTCTCTTCCGTTTCCCGTGCCAGCCTCTGCTCTTCGGCTTTCTTTCTGGCCTGCTCCCTTGCCAGACGGGCCTCATTTACCCGGGCCAATCTTGCCTGGTCCTTTTCTTTAACCAGTGCTGACTTTGCCTCACTGACCTTGCTATTGTCCTTCTGTACACTCCCTGAACGCGGCCCTTGCTGCTCCCTCCCCTTATCGAGTTTTGCAGGCCTGACAACTTTTGCCACCCGTGCTTTTGAATCTCTGGTAATGGCGGTGTTGACAGGCATTTGACGTACAACACCTGTCTCATTTTCCACCTCAGGTTTTAAGGCTCTTTGCTGCTCTGCTGTGACTACTGTCTGCTCAACCGGCACCACCACTTCCTTTGCCCTGGTTTCGGACTCATTGTTACCGACCAGTACCACCTCTTCATTCAGGTTCTTTTCTGCCAACCGGATATCCATAAACTTCAGAAAAGTTTCTGCCTGCACCGGGTCGGTAAGGTCAAGGGCGGCAACCTGGTTATAGAATTTAAAATCCCTGGATACACTGAGGTTTTGTGGATTGATATTCGCCCTTCTTTTTTGTTGGAGCTTGCCACCGGACTCCCCGTCAGCCTGCACCGTATAGAGAGGTACACCATCATCGCTGTCCTTATCGGAGGCTTCTGCCTTTTGCGCATGGGCGATGGTTGAGGAGGCGGCAATAATCACTGCAGCAGACAGAAAGGTTATGGCTGACTTCACTGTTCTGCCAGCAAAACCTTTATCCGGATTTCCCATAAGACCTGCACCTTTAATATCATGTAAAAGGAGAACTTCGCCGTATAGCCTGAAAACAACTGAGCGGAGGGCTTCTGCAATAAGGTGGTATGAGCATAGACCATGAAAAAAAATCATCCATAAACCAGTGCAAGGCGTTAGAAATATATGATTTCACAGGGTTAGCTACTTATAATGTGCCAGAAAGAAATTGCCAGGTAAGACAAACTCCTTGTCGTTCGGGCCGGGACTGAAGAGGTGATGTATGGGAATGAAAGAAAATATCATCGATAAGCTGAATGAGTCCTTACAGAATGACTTAATCGATGTAACCAATGAGAGCCATCTGCACAACACGCCACCGGGCTCAGAGTCACACTTTAAGGTAGTGATTGTCAGTGAAGCATTTGAAGGGAAAATGCCGGTCAAACGGCACCAGATGATCTATGGACTGCTGGCTGACGAACTGCGAGAGCAGATTCATGCGCTGGCGCTACACACTTACACCCCCGTTGAGTGGCAGACAAGAAACCAGACCGCCCCGACATCACCGGATTGCCGGGGCGGCAGTAAAAAGTAAATAAGCGGCCTGTCTCTTTCGGGTGGCGGGTAACGGGAAGCGCTTAGTAATTGTCCTTAAATAATTCCGACTTTCAGAACTCACTCTCCGTTCATCCTGAGCGGAGTCGAAGGGTGCCTGGCACAATCTATCATGCCTCGGAGTTAACGCCCTTCGACAGGCTCAGGACGAACGGAGTTCGGAGGCTCCGAAATGTGTAAATTATTCAAGGACTATTCCTTACCAGAAATGCCGAATGCCAGTTCCTAACCCGCCACAGAAGTATGCAAACCACACTCCCGGTGTCCGTATACTTTTGTCGGGTCGTAGTAATCTTCCTCGATGGGCAGATCGTGAGTAACCAGGTACTCCTCAACATCGAGTTCCGTCCAGTTAAGGAGTGGTGCCACCCGGTAATAGCCATTGTTGGTCAGACTGACCACATCAAGGTTTTGCCGGAATTCAGTCTGATCCTTACGGATGGCGGTCAGCCAGTAATCCGGTGCTGATGCGTCCATGGCACGGGCAAAAGGCTCCAGTTTTACCTGCCGGGTAAACTCATCATGTTCCGGGGTATCAACCTCCGGCACACCACCGTAAATGGCATCACGAAAACCACGACTGTATTGTGGGTGAAAAACCCGGATATTAAGCTGCAAACGCCGAATCAGCTGATCAGCAAAGCGGTACGTCGCGTCAGTACCGTAGCCCGAATCGATCCAGACCACCGGGATATCCGGCTTGACCCGGGTGGCCATATGGATAATGGCCGCTTCATGGGGCCCGAAGTTGGTGGTCAGCACAGGTTTTTCAGCACGCTGGACGGCCCACTGGATAATAGCCTGCGGGCTCAGAGTCGACAGATCCTGATTAATCATCTCCAGATTCATTATTTTCCCCATCAATCCATAACTTAACAGCATGCACTATAAGAGTGAGGCTTTATAACCACAAAGATTAATATGGACTATAAATATTACTGAATTAAATGCTCACATCTTCAGTACTCAGCGCTGAATACACCAGCAACGATGAATACCCGGTCTCCGCTGGAAATCCCGATCAATGGTAGTAGCAGTGATCTCCTCAACACTGAACTTCTGCTCCAGTTCTTTGGCCAGCTGGAAACGTCGGAAGTTGTTGGAGAAATAGAGCACCCCACCCGGTTTCAGCCTGGCCATTGCCCGCTCGACCAACTCAACATGGGCTTCCTGCACATCAAATACCCCGCGCAGCCGCTTGGAGTTTGAGAAGGTAGGGGGATCCATAAAGATCAGATCATAGTTCCGTGTCTCCTGTTTCAGCCACTGCAGGCAGTCCGCCTGCTCCAACCGGTGTTTGCGGTCCACCAGGCCATTGAGCGCCAGATTCTTTCTGGCCCAGCCAAGGTAGGTATTCGATAGATCGACACTGGTGGTACTGGCCGCACCGGCCACGGCGGCATGAACGGTTGCCGTTCCGGTGTAGCAGAACAGGTTCAGGAAATCTTTACCTGCGGCCTCCCGGGCAATGCGCAGGCGCATTTTCCTGTGATCCAGAAACAGTCCGGTATCCAGATAGTCCCTCAGGTTCACCAGTAAACGACAATCCCCTTCTTTTACCTCAAGCATATCACCGGACTGCTCAAGCTTTTCGTACTGCCGCTTGCCAGACTGACGTTCACGACGCTTGAAGACCACATGACTATCCGGAATACCCAATACACCGGGAATCACTTCCAGCGCTTCCAGCAGACGCTGATGGGCCTTAGTCTCATCAATGCTTTTCGGTGCCGCGTATTCCTGCACATGAACCCAATCCCTGTAGAGATCGACGGCAACGGCATACTCCGGCATATCCGCATCATACAGGCGATAGCAGTCGACACTCTCTTTCCTGGCCCACTTACCCAACTGCTTCAGATTCTTCTTCAAGCGGTTGGCAAACATTTCACCACCGGCGGTGCTGGCCTTGAATAAGGTATTAGCCGCACTGTCCACACGGCTCTGCCCGGAAGCAGGCTGGTCAGCCTGTCGCTCACGAACATCATAGAGAAACAGCTTGCAGGAGAGCGCACCATTAAACAGGGTATAGCTTTTCTTCGGCCCCATGCCCAGACTTCTGACCAGCGCCTGTGAAGAGGTAAAGATCGCCGCCTGCCAACCCGGCGTCTGCTGTTTGATTTTTTCGCCAAGGTGTTTGTAGAGATAAACGAGACTGGCCTCATCACCCATACGCTCACCATAGGGTGGGTTAGCAATCACCAGTCCGGCTGGAATCTCCGGGTCAACCTTCAGACTGGCCAGCTCCTGTTGTTTGACAGTAATCAGCTTACCCAGCCCGGCACGCTGGATATTGGCCCTGGCTCTCCCGACAATTTTTGGCAGACCTTCATATCCGACGATGGTCGTCTTAATCGCAGCCAGGCCAGCCGTGCGACGGGCACGGGCTTCCTCCAGTACTGCCAACCAGATTTTGGGAATATGCCCCATCCACTTATCAAAGCCAAAACGGGCCCTGAGCAATCCCGGCGCGATATCCGCCGCCATCATGGCACCTTCAATCAGAAAGGTGCCTGAACCACACATAGGGTCCAGCAGTGTGCTGCCCTGTTTCGCCAGTTCAGGCCAGCGGGCACGGTACAAAATCGCTGCCGCCAGGTTTTCTTTCAGGGGTGCTTCACCGGCTTCCAGGCGGTAACCGCGCTCATGCAGGCTCTGGCCGGACAGGTCAATGGCAACAAATGCCCTGCCGCTTCTGGCGTGCACATTGACCCGCAGATCCGGCTTGCTGTTATCCACAGATGGCCGCCAGCCATAACGATCACGCAGCTGATCAACAATGGCATCCTTTACCAACTGGGAGCCAAAGCGGGTATGGGTGATATCCGGTGTCGAACCATTGAAATCAATCCGAAAACTGGAGCCCTGATCCAGATGATCATCCCAGTCAAACGACTGCACACCCCGATACAGCGAATGCTTGTCAGAAGCATCCACTTCGCCGATGCGCAGCAGAATCCGACTGGCCAGACGAGACCACAGGCAAGCCCTGTAGGCCAACTCAAGGTGACCGGCAAAGCTGACTCCGGCAACCGTCTCCGCCACTTCACTGGCTCCCAGTTCCTTCAGCTCTTCTGCCAGCAGGGATTCTACCCCCTTGGGACAACTGGCAAACAGAGTCAACATCGTTGTACTCATAACGTCATATTCCTGAAAAAAGCTAAAAAACAGCTCTTCTTAACTAAAAATTCTCAATGTTTTCTCAACAAAAGCTTCAGATTTGGATAAAACTTAGAATGTTGACTTTCCTTGGGTGAATACCTTCTTCAGTCGACACTTTACCCGCACTGTCTTTTGGGGGACAGTTAGCACTTGCGACTAGTTACCTCCACCACGGGGTGAAGTCAGCTGTCCGGTCATTCTGAACCAAGCCCGAGGCGCCAGGGAGGCCGTCAAAAACCATATCAGCAAGAGGCATTACCATGTTGAAAAGACTCAAAAGGGATAAATCAGATAGAGCCTTTAATAAAGGATACCAAGTGGGCCTGTCTGGCCGTTCCAGGGATATCTGCCCCCATCAGGAGGCAGATTTGCGCCAGTCGTGGTTAAGTGGCTGGCGTGAAGGTCGAGTTGATAACTGGGAAGGAATGACAGGAATCTCGGGGTTACACCGAATGTATAACTTCTCTCACTCCTATTCAGCCAACCAGCTCTGATTGCGCTGTCAACAAGCCCCGTCCGGGGCTTTTTGACATCACCCGCTTGATCAACGCGCTTTCTCATGCATCAACAGAATAGACGGCTTCCGCAGCCTCTCGGATCAACTCCGGCCCCTTATAAATAAAGCCCGAATATATCTGCACCAGGCTGGCCCCCGCCCGGATCTTATCAGCGGCCGTCTGAGCATCCATAACACCACCGACGCCGATAATCGGCAGCTTACCGGAAAGCTCACTGGCAAGCAGTCGAATCACTGCCGTGGACTTATCACTCAACGGCGCACCACTGAGTCCTCCCGCTTCCTCGGCTGTCGCAAAGCCGCTGACCTTATCTCGATCCAGTGTCGTATTGGTGGCAATTACGCCATCCAGCTCATACGACACCAACTCGGCAGCAACTGCGGCTATTTCATCGTCGGTCATATCCGGGGCAATTTTGATGGCCAGAGGAACCTGGCGACCATGGGCTTTAGCCAGTGACGCCTGTTCTTCCTTCAGCACTGACAGCAGGCTTTTCAAGGCATCACCATATTGCAGTTTTCTTAACCCCGGTGTATTCGGGGAAGAGAGGTTAACGGCAACATAACCAGCGTAGGGATATACCTTACGCAGACAGGTGAGATAATCCTGGTTGGCATCTTCAACAGCCGTGGTCAGGTTCTTGCCAATATTAATACCGATAATGCCTTGGTACCGGCTCTTTTGAACATTCGCGACCAGTTGATCCACACCCAGATTATTAAACCCCATACGGTTGATCAACGCTTCTCTCTCAGGGATACGGAACATTCTTGGTTTGGGGTTGCCGGGCTGCCCCACCGGCGTCACGGTTCCCAGCTCAAGAAAGCCAAAGCCCAGACTACCCAGACCATCGATACACTCACCATTTTTATCCAGCCCCGCTGCCAACCCAACCGGATTGTTAAAGGTCAGTCCCATCACTTCCCTTGGTTTGGCAGGGACAGCAGGAGCCATCAACCGGGTAAGACCAAGACGCCCCCCCGCACTGATCATTTCCATGGCAAAATCATGGGCAGTTTCGGCAGAAAGGCAAAACAGGGCACTTCGTGTCAATTTATACATAGGAGTTATCGATCAGTATGCGCCAGACAAAATTCGGAGGATTATACGATCTCTAATCCCTTTTGTCTCTATGGATCCTTTATAGCAGCAAGAGCAAAATCATTTGGAACCGCTCTCCTTAAATTTGAACGATTTTGAAGCAAAATAGAGGTAATAACACCCACCGTCATTCTCTTTGGCTAAGGCCAAAATTCACTTATACCCCCAGATTTTACAGCCATACAGAGATGGCAATCTGCCATGCGTTGTCGAGCTTCTCAGCGCTGACCACAGGCTGCGAAATTAAAGGGTTAGTGCCCAATAAAATTACCCTGAGTCCCATACGCTTACTTCCGAAAACACTGAAAATTTCTGATATTCTGGCAGAGGTAAAAGCCAGTGCTTTGCGTAGCATCACTAATATTTTATTGGTAGTCTGATCTGTATTCAGGATCCGAAAAATGACTACCGGTTTGAGGTGGTAGATGGCCAGCAACGCCTGACCACGCTGACGCTGATTTGTGCAAAACTGTGTCAGCTCATCAGCAATGTCAAAGTGAAAGCCGACCTCCAGGAGCGCATCCTCCATGAAGACCCGTATGCAGACACCCCGGAAGAACCCCGCTTGCAGGTTCGCATGAAAGAGTACGAGCTGTTTACCAATCATGTTGTCATGGGCAAGCATGCTAATCTTCCCGTAAAACCGACTCATACTGAGAACCTGTTCATCAACAATTTCAGGGTCATTGGTGAGTATCTGGCCGACCATGATGAAGCAACGTTGATCAAATTTACCCGCTACCTATTGCGTCATGTGTTTATTGTATTTGTTCGTACGGAGGATTTTGCCTCGTCTTACCGACTCTTCAATGTATTGAATAACCGGGGAACCCCCCTGACCGACGGTGACTTGATCAAGAACAAACTGTTCGGGCAGGCAGAGGTGAATCGAATTCCTTCTTCAACCGTTAAACAGAAGTGGTCGCAGCTGGAAGAGATTATCGGGATTGAAAATATTTCCTACAGCTACAGAGTATCCAGGGAAAACATTTAATTTCAATAAGTTATACGGATTTTTTTGGTTTTTGAAAATGTCAGAAAACTGGTTACTTTACTCCGTTGTCATTCCGTACAGGGATTAATGTACGGAATCCATCTTGTAGAGATAGCCAACGGCCAGCGCGTTCACATCTATGTGAGATGTATCCTGTACATAATCCCTGTACAGAATGACAACAGAGTTATTCTGAGTTAATGATCAATAATTTTTAAAACAGCCTCTTAATATCTACCGTAAGAGGGACTATCACTAAGCACCTCCCTGAATACTTTAATCGCTTTTTTTGCTGCTCAATCGCATACAACTGCGTAGCAAAGGAGTGCATACCCTGTTTGAGTGGGTGTTTTGAACGATTCAGACTACGGAAGGAAAAACGGCCAAAACATTTACAATAAGCAGATGAAACCATCATCTCCCCATCGGGTCTGAACAGTTGGTTAAAGTTATTCAACGTTCAGGCTAAATAATGCAGTCGGTACTTGCATCGTCGTATTTCCCCCTAAACACTCCCGTTAATACAGACTCACCCCGGCAGCTTCTTAACACAGCAGATATCCGTGAATGTCCGGACTTCAACAACACCCCTATTCACCACCGTCAAACACGACCGGTTCAGCTCGATAAGATCAGCTATTGCTCCGACTCATCCCGGAACGGCCTGGAGTCTTCAAACAGAGAAACACCGTCGTTAAAAAGGAAGGGGGCAGAAAAAACGGCCACAACAGATACTGACACCCGCTCTGGCGACAGCACCTGTACACTGGATAGTTGCCATTGTGAGGCTGAAGGCATCAGCCCCCAGAACAGGCCAGTCAAAGAACACACGACGGAGGCTCCAACTGCACAAGCTGACCCGGCTATCGGTGAACAAGACAACGTCAAAGCACCAATAGAAGCAGAAAGCTCTTACTGGCATTCTACGGCGCAGTATATTCTGTCAGGCATAAAAAAACTCGCCAATGCCGTCCTGCCAACACCTTCAGAGGCCCTGGATCATATCAATCTTGATATGCCATGCTTCAGTGAAGAATATGAAGAGGATCAAGACATTGAGTTGCCCATAGATGTCGATGCCATCGACAGTGATCTGAATAGCAGGGGGCAACCCGTTAGCAAAGCGCAAGCCAAAAGTGTTCAACCCGAAAAAGAGTGCTCAAGCACAACCTATGAGTCGGAAGAAAGCGACAGTAAAACGGCAGACGCTTCCCACAAAAAAGATAGCGTCGTCCATAGGACACATCACAGATCAGCAGAACTGCAGGAAATCTACCAACAGTCACTGCCCGTCGTAAAACTCTCACCACACATCTATGGCAATCCCAGCAACATTGCCATTGATGGGGAAGATGACCAGCCTGAACTGATGATTGCTCTCTATCCACACGGCATTTTACAGGCCCTGCTTATTTTATTCCCTGGAACCGCCCTTGAGATTCTGAAAAGTCGGCTTGCGAAGCTGGGCAGCACCCCAATAGAGACCTTTGAACAACTCCAGAAATCCCGGATGCAAAACCGTACCGGGTTCAGGGACGCCCTGGCGAAAAATCTGGCAATCCTGAGAGAAAACCTCAACGACCTTGAATGTGATCAGCACAATGTCAGGTGCCAGCTCGCGATATTGAAGAATCTGAGAAAATTTGAGCGTGAATACCATGTGTACTGCCTGGAAGCAAAAATGGACGCCGACTTCCTGGTACAAAAAGGAAGGCTATCGTCAAAGCAGTTAGCCACCGCCATTGACAACGTCGAGGGTAATCAACTTAAAGACCCAAAACCCCTTAAGCCCACTACCTGGCTGAGACCGCTGGGCTACCAGTGCAAAGAGCGTGAAATCATCTTAAGGGGGGCTATGTGGAGTCTGGCAAACTATCATCTGCAAAAATCCGCTCAAATCGTTCTTAACGAGCTTATACAGCTCGCACCAGTCAAAGTACCCGTTTCCGGAACAGACACCTGCAAAAGGAGAACAGTTAATCACTACATCAGGGAACAACCTGAAACCATACTAAAAGTGTTGACTTATCTGGTTTGCCTGAACGTAAAACGGTATCGCGGCATAAGGCATATAAAGGCGGCTAAACTTGCCCTGGCGACTGATCAGCAAGGGTGTACAGCAGAGAGTGTTCAGGCTTTATTCAGTCGCCTGACCAGGCAGGATCTTATGCCAGAAATAGCGACGCAACTGGACAACGAGATCGGCTGGCTCCACGCCAAACGCCTTGAGCATGAGCTTAAATCACCTCCAGCTGAAGCCAGTCTGCCCAGCTTGATGGATCAACGACAACATATCCTTATTCTTCGATTACTGAACCCGGCAAAAAACCAGTCGCCCCCCGAAAAAAAACCAGGCCGCCTTGCCAATATAGAACAACAGGTTTCTGCCCAGTTAATTCACCATTTTCTGAGCAACCAATCACGGCCAAACCAACCGGGCCTGTTTCCACACTGGTTTTTCCTCAAGCCCCCCGCTGCGAATCGTATACGCTCCGTACTGGCACAAAAAAGCAATACCCCCGAGCAGTCTTTTTACCTGGCCACATTACAATTCATTGATGCAATGAACCGATGTGAACAGGATGACAGCTACGACAGTTGCCTGCACTGGATGCAGTGCTACTACGATATGACCTATGCTCAACAGCAGCTTCTGATTCACCTGATCGACCAGGATGCGCCTGACGGCATACTGCCCTGTGAACATTTCGAGCAGAATATTGATGTGCTCTGGCAATTGGCAAGATCCAGAAAAAGCGTGGGCCTGCGGCCACTGAACCCTGACTCCTATGCATACTATCTCAGCTACCTGAATTTTATCCGCAAGGAAGAAGAAAGCATTGAAGACAGCATTGCCGAGCTGTATCGCAAGCGGTATTTAAAATTACTGAATTATGATCCTTATCAAGAATTTAAAACGCTCTTTGGCGATGTGTTTAACTGGGGGTCGCAAGCCAGCAGGACCATCTGCCAGAAAGCCGACGAACTGATGGAGGGACTAAACGCATCAGGCTTGCCCAATGCACTGGGCTTTCTTTATAAAGAAGGCAAAGGGCTGATATCGTCACTGTTCTCTGCCGACAATCCAATCCACGCCTTAATAACCGACACTCTGGGTACAATACTGAAAGTAGCCCAACAAAACCCAAAGTTTTTTCGGGTAATGTGGGGTGATTTTGCACTCCTGATGCCTCAGCTGAAAAGCCTGCTTGGGCAGGACACATCGGTAACAGGCCTGCTTGAAAGCATTGAGATCTGCATGCGCGGTCATGCTCTGGCTTCACTGTTTTCTGGCGACAAACCACAGCCACTGGATGTTGACCCACTGGAAAATCCGCAAGTGGCTACGGTGATCAAACGGTTCCAGCTGCTTCGGGACATGATTACCGCGTTTCATACCGGACTGCCAGTGATCGAAATATTTTTAAGCAACAGTCTGGATACCCTGATCAACAAGGCTAAAAAAGTCGCACAGAATGTATTATCCACCTATCTTGCCAGACACTGTCTCAGCCAGATGAAGCCGGCGATTTTCCGTTTGTTGAATAACCTGCGCTGTGCCCGGGATTTAATGCCCAGCCTGACCCTGGGGCTGACCTCTGACTGCCTCGCCGCCATGGCCCCGGAGACAACCGTCAGACTTGCCCATCATATTGGCCGACGCACCAGTGTCGTTGGTAATGTTTTGGGTTTTGTTCTGGATCCGCTGGTTATGCGCTTTGATAAATACCAGGAGAAAATCAACAACGCCAAAGCCAACCCAGCCAGTATTGCAGCTCGCAGTGAGTTAGCAGCAGAGCGGAAAAAGGTGGCAGGCATTCTCGGCGTGTCGTCAGTGGTTACCACTGCCGCCATTTTGTTGGTTAATGTCTTTAACATTGTTCTTCTACTGAGTAGCCCCTGGCTAACAACAGCCTGTATCGGGATCATTACCTTTTTTGGCAGCAGCTGCTTTGTCGCCCGACGCTATAATGGGTTGGATGAAGTCTGGACATCACTGTCTGAAACCATTTCAGAACAGATGAAACGAACCTTTGCCAAAGACAGTCCAAAGGCCATTGAGGCAAGACAGCAAGCCCATCAGATCAATAAAGATACCCGGGCAAAGATGTCAGAAGTCAGAGATCAGGCACTGAGTGGGTGGCAGGACTGGCAACAAAACCAGCTTCTCAGAGAGTTAAGCAAGTATTGGCACCAGCTGCATTATAAAGAAGAGATGCTTCAACGTATCAAGTCAACGGTTCGGGAAAAGTGTCAGTCCGATGTTGCAAGAGACGCACAACACATCCTCCATTTTGTCCGGGCAAAAGCACTGGTGGAAAATGCTCTCAGGGACCCGGATGATATATCAGCCAATCCGGATCACCTTGCTGATTTCAACCAACAGTTAGCCCGTCTGTATTTCCCACCACTGGATGCAGCACTGTTTCCCTACCAGCTAATAAACCTTGAACAGGAAATCAATGCATTTTTAGAGCATTCCTGCGGGACTGACTGCCCCGGAGAAAATATCAAGGCAATTATGGATACCGTTGAAAACTATCATATTGATCTTCACAAAGGAGAGTACCTGTTTAAACTGCTGCATATGCGACAACTTCAGTCTTTATCACTGGGGGCAGACAAGGCTGACGATCAACCATTTCATCAGAAGCCGCATCACTGCAGCGAAACAACCATGGCGCACTTGCCAGATCATCTGACAGCAACAGTCATAATGGCAAAGTCCCGGCAAAAGTGTGAACAACAGCAACTGAAAAAGGAGGAACAGATCCGGGAAGCAAGAATGAAAATGGTCACCCGGCGGGCGTTACATGACTGCCTTAAAGGTGAAACAAACTATTCAGCCAGCAGCATACCCGACTTGAGCCAAGACCCACTATTCAAAACTCACCTTGAGCTGCAAATCAGAGAACTTGAAAAAGCCAGCCTGCCCTGGTCAATTGACTATACACTGCCATCGACTCGAACCAGCGACTCACCGCCTGCAGGATGCACTTATAAAGCCCTGGAAGCAGGCAAAGACCTCCTGACCTCATAAGTTGCCCGATACCCACTGATTCAAACAGGCCGCTCTTTGTATCGGGCAATCCAGTACATGGTTTCAATGAGTTTGACGTGTACAATCTCCGTTCACCCTGAGCGGTATCCGGCAATCCAGTACATGGTTTCAATGAGTTTGATGTTTACAATCTCCGTTCACCCTGAGCGGAGTCGAAGGGTGCTTGGCACGATCTATCAGAGTCCGGAGTTTCCGCCTTTAGGCCCTATGGGTCCTTCGACAGGCTCAGGACGAACCGAGTGCGGAGGCACGACAACCCATCAAACTCATTGAAACCCTTTAATAGTTGACTATGACGCATTGATTGCGATGGTCAGGAATTGTCTTTTAACAAGTTACCGATTTCCGTTCACCCTGAGTGCTGAGCTTGTCGAAGTATCGAAGTTCGGTGGCACCACCCTTCGATACTTCGACAAGCTCAGCACTCAGTCCGAACGGAGTCAGGCAATGAAAATAGGGAGGTATTTCCAGACAACTCCTTAAACGCTCACAGACGGAGGCTCTGCCCGCCCAGCCGCCTTGCGTTCAGCCGCTATGCATGCTGCCGCCGTAAAGACGACATCGGTAGAACTGTTCAACGCCGTTTCCAGAGAATCCTGAATCACGCCAATAATAAAACCGACAGCAACAACCTGCATGGCAATATCATTAGAGATACCAAACAGGCTACAGGCCAGCGGGATCAGCAATAAGGAACCACCGGCCACACCGGAAGCGCCACAGGCAGAAACAGCAGCCACGATGCTGAGCATCAAAGCGGTTGGCAGGTCAATGGAAATACCCAGTGTATGAACCGCTGCCAGCGTCATTACGGTGATGGTAATGGCGGCACCTGCCATATTGATGGTAGCCCCGAGGGGGATGGACACTGAGTAGGTATCTTCGTGGAGATCCAGGCTTTTACACAGCTGCATATTCACCGGAATATTGGCTGCCGAGCTGCGGGTAAAGAAGGCCGTCACACCACTTTCCCGGATACAGCGCAGCACCAGGGGGAAAGGATTCTGACGAATCTTCAGGTAAACGATCAACGGGTTAACAATAAACCCGATCATCAACATGCTGCTGATCAGAACCGCCAGTAACTTGCTGTAACCGGCCAGCACCCCAAAACCGGTCTGGGCAATGGTATTGGCAACCAACCCGAAAATACCGATGGGAGCCAACTGGATGACAAAGCGTACAATGGCAGAAACCGCCATGGACAGGTCATGCACCATAACCCGCGTAGACTCACTGCCATGACGCAATGCCAGGCCCAAACCGATGGCCCAGGCAAGAATACCAATAAAGTTGCCTGTCAGCAGAGCCTCAACAGGGTTCTGCACGACCTGGAACAGCAGTGTATGGAGAACCTCCATAATACCTTCCGGAGGCAGGGCTGCACCGCTATTGGTCACCAGCGTCAAGGTCACCGGGAAAAGAAAACTCATGGATACCGCGACAAAAGAAGCCGCCAGTGTGCCAAGAATATAGAGGAAAACAATCGGCCGCATGTTTGTGTGCTGCCCCTGTTTCTGGTTGGCAATGGAAGATGCCACCAGTACAAATACCAGCACAGGGGCTACCGCTTTCAAGGCCCCGACAAACAGGGAGCCCAGAAAAGAGATGGCCACCGCAGTTTCCGGCGAAACAACCGCCAGACCAGCACCCAGGGCAATACCGATAATAATCCTGAGAACCAGGCTGGTGTTAGCCATTCGGTCATATAATGATTGCGCTTGACTCATGATTTACCCGCTGTACTACGTTCAAGTTTTTATCAGTCAACAATTTATAACATCTGCCTCACGAAATTCCCGCGCATAAGAGTATTACCGGCCTGCGGGAATTACGTGAAAATAGTATCACAGTACAGAGGATAAACTTCAGATTTAATTTTTTGCATCAATTATGTCAATCGCATCTATCCTGTTGCCTACCGAAACAGACACCGGAGCATGGAAATGAGACAGATTCTAGTCCCGAAAACTATCTTTGAGCTGCAACCCGTCAAGGACTGTCACGGAAAAACCAAGCTGGAAGAAAAACCAAAAGTCGTCTGGGGCATAAGAAACATTGTGGTGATACCACCAGCAGAGCTCCTGTCTCTGCTATTTCGCGGCAGATATTGATAGTTCGCTGTTCCTGTAATCTCCCGTCAATAAAATACCTCTGAAAAACAACAAGTCCTGCTCAAGCCCCATGGCTTAAACCAGCTGACTCAGCTGATCTTTGACATTCTCTGCTGTCGGGCGCTTTTGCGGGTCTGCCCGGGTGCACTGATCTATCAGACGAATCAGTGGTGCCAGCATATTTTGATCGTCTTCAGCCAACGAAATACTTATCGGACCGGACGGCATATTCAGCGCCAACAGGCTCTTGTTATTGGCCAGGAAGCCCGTAGTCCGGTCCACAGCATGCTCCAATTTTGCACAATCGTACAACTCACTGGTTTTCATATAGTCAAATAGTGATAACTGCAAACCTTCATCCGCTTTAAACCGCTCCCCCTCGCCGAAAGTGGCACAAACGATAACCGCCAGCATTACACCAAAAGACCAGATATCGCCCTCCCGGGTAGCGGAAGTATATTGCCAGGGGGCAAACGGTTGTTCAGGATTATCAAAAACGCCGGGAAAGCGCAGTTCTGGCGGTTGCCAGGCATTGTTGTAAAAAATGAACCGTTTGCTGCCCAGTGTATCTGGCCCCGGTACCACATCCACCCTACTGAAACGCTCCGGCAGGCCCGGACCCAGCCAGCCTGAAAACTCCCGAAGCCCTTCCAGACGGATATCTCCGTGGGCCACTCCCCGTTCGTGCAGGTTTGCCAGGGTATCCACTACCTGGCTCAGACCATGGATAACATCACCGAGAACAGCGCCTTTCGACAAACATTGCTCAATGTAAGGCTCTGCCAGACTTTCCAACAGCGGCCACTGCCCGGTTACCGAGGAAGCAATCCCGGCGTCAGCCAGCCTGGGCAACCCCTTTAATCCCCATTGATAAATATGATGCTGCCGGGCGGTGGTGGAGACCATCTCCAGCAATTGATCGATTGACTCATCCAGCCTTTCTGCATCCGGTATTGCCGGGACAGACGGAAAAGAAGGGCTCCGCTGATGGGGCTTGCCAGCTTCATTAAGCAGTTTAACGTTCTGGTCATTGAGCAACATTAACGTCCCCACTGGCTGGCCTTCGCCATCCGCCCCCCTGACCGATACCTGCCCCGCCCAGGCAAACCAGGAATATCGTTGTGGTTCAATGGTGATGGCTCTGCCAAAGCTGCTGATATTCAGGGAGTTCAGCAGCGTAACCTGCCAGCGCTCGTCGGAATCCATATCATTCCTGCTCGCTTTCCTGAAAACCTCGTAGGTTTCCCACTCAGGTCTCTGTTCAAGCAGTTTGATCTCTAAATGTTCGACAGGATGGACACTACGATATTTGAATGCACTGCCAACTTCACCACTTTTATCCGGCACGATCGCATGAAATTGCAGCGCAGAAGCATTCTCAACAACTGGCAGGGACATCAATGAACTCCTTTATGGCATTTTTATTGTCAGGCAATTAAAGATAGCTCAATCGGATATAAACAGTGATGCCATTGTTAAGAAACTGCGGTGATCAGAATTGCCTCATGGCTTTAGACAGACAAGGAACCTCATCAATTAAATGGGTTATGAAGTTCCAGGGTATTCAGGAAGCTGTTGCCCCGGACAGGGGAATTGGTGGATAAGATAAGCTATCTTGCTGACTGCGGCTGAAGTTATGTCCCAATAAGTCAATGATGAAAAATAACATGCAGGGATTACGTAATAACCAGTCAGTTATAGTTCATCACTCATACCTGTTTTGGAGGTGTAGACAGGCTTCAGTACCATTTTGGCGACCCCTGATTTCATGGGTACAAAAGTATTTAAATTATTTCTCTGGAGGCGAACGGTATCCAGAATGTCGTCTGCATTCATCCTGTCCAGGGCATGATAAAAATCGGCACTTTCGGTTGAAGAGCGGTTACTGAGAATACCAAGTGCATTCTGGATATGACCTATTTCAGGATGGAATGCACCGGCGAGTTGCAATCCAATTTCTACAACCCTGCTGAGGATTTTGCCAATAAGTCTAAAGGGTATTTCTGAGTCATTTTCCATCAGAGTCAGTTGTACAGAGTCTGCATCCAACCAGATAATCAGCTCAGTATTGCCCTCATTGACACCTTTTTTTTTCGCCCAGGGAATTTCAATCGTATCTTCACGAATCGGCTGGTCGCTATTGTAGTAGGTGAGATGCATATAAATTTCAGGCGTGCTGAAAAAATGCTTGACGACTTTTTTCAGGTCCAGCTCCAAGAGAAAGGCACGCTCAGGCAGGCGTTTCGTAGTATCGGTATTGGGGTCGACGATAGATTTTGTATGAATAACTGGAGTACTGAGTCGGGCAGGGCGATGAACCAGCAGGATGATATCTTTGTCCAGATCATCGACGTTCTTCACAGTGAAATCGCAGTGTTTACCCTGGCAGGATGAAGAACTGGCTATTTTCACTTTGCGGGGCTGATCCTGCTCCTTTGGTAACAGGAAGCCAATGTAGGGGCTATCGGTTTCTTTGACTTTGCGATAACGAAGCTTCATCAGAGAGCCTTTGCTCCGCTCACCAAAGTGAAAACAGTCCGCGACTCTCTCCAGCTCTTCAATTTGCTCGGTAAAGTCATCCAGAACGGTTTCAGGTATTTCTGGATAATGTGCTTGAAAGGTTCCAGGCAGGCTCCGCAGGGTAAGATCACCCACTTCATCTAACTGCGAGGGATTAGTGGCCAGTTTGCGAATCTGATCCAGATGCTCCGACGGCTTCAGGGTTTCGATAAAGCTCTTTTTCAACTCCATGAAGGTTTGTTCCTTTTTTGCAAAACTCATGGCTGCAATACCCGAGCATTCTTCGGCAAATGCAGAGGGAAGAGTGAAACACAAAAGTAAGGTAAGGGTCAGGGGAATACACGCATTCATAATGAACCTGAAGAGCAAACAAGAAACAAACGTACAACTTAATGAAGGAGAAAAGAAAACCGATACTACAGTTGTCTAGATGAGGCTGCCTAATCTGTCAAGGTCCGCTGTGGAATATAGCCCGAATATTTTATAAATAAGAGCAGGTTTCGCTCAATCACCGATATGATTGGGTCGACCAAAAGAAAGCTTGGGAAGAAGCAAACCGGAACCTGCTATGGTGAGCTGGAGTCAAGCATTGAGAGCAACGCCCTTGAAATGCAGTGAAGAGGAGATTTACCTGAAGTGATGTGGTTGCAGACATGTCTGATCCTTCAGAGATTTTGAAAAACGCCACTTATTAGGCAATGGACCAACAATCTTCACTCTTACCATCAATCAAGACAGTTTGATAAATATTGCCAATAAATTACCCTGACTTTAGGGGTTGCTGCATCGTCACTATTTGCTGCGGTGTTTTGGTTTGTATGCCACCGGGTAAACCCATGGAAGCCGTTGGCTGATAGCTCGGGTATTTCTGTTCATTCAAAGCACCTGTTCCACGATCCGGACGGTTCAACGATTAGCAACAAACAATTCTCAGCCAGGTTTAAGGACTGCATGAGCCGCTGTGTTGCTTCCGGAAAAATCACGGCAGAGGAACGGTTCACCTTTCACCAGTTGAAAGCCAAAGGTGCCTCCGATCACGAAGACAACCACTCAGGCCACAAGACGAAAAAAGGGAAGAAAATCTACATCAATAAAACGCCGAAAGTGAAGGGGTCACGGTAAGCGACGATTATTATTTAAACAGTTGTTTTGTTCTCAATTTTTGTTCTCATTTGAGCTTGTAAAAATAAATCTTTATCTGTTATTCCCACAAGCCCTTGATTTTACTGGCGCTCCCAGGAGGATTCGAACCTCCGACCTGCCCCTTAGGAGGGGGCTGCGCTATCCAGCTGTGCCATGGGAGCATGCGTTATCGGACTGATACCAAGGCATACACCTTCACAAACGCGTTTGAAGCGTACTTCATTCACAGTGGATGATCAAGCCTTGGCAGGATAAAGGATTTCTAACTGACGTAAATTGACTCAGGGGCTGTCTTTCTCGGGAAACACGATTTCAAGCTGTTGTTCAAAGGCAAGCATTTTTTCGGCGAGACGCTCGCTGTCAACCATCAACGTCCCATCAAGGTATGCCTGGCGCAGGCGGCTGACACGATCTTCTGTAGCATTGATAACAAAACTTAGTTTCTTCTCGGAGCCTTCCAAATTCGTACTTGACTCTCGATGCTCTTTATCCATGTTCACTCCTTGAACGTTGAGAAATTTTTTTCACTGGCAAGTCGGACATACTGTCACCTCCAGTTCAGGCTGTCTACCCATGATGCCTATTATTTTAGTATACAAGTTTCATACCAATTGAGGTGTGTAATGACTCCGGATACCTCGTTAAACACAACAGTGAACTGATAGCGAGGTTATCAATGGGAACGCAGGTAATCACCAATGGAATACTATGAGCCTGTTGGAGGATAGACTGCACTGCTATTGTGCAGTAATAGCGAATTGATCAATGAGAGAGCAAAGCAAAAGTCTGACAATAATCTACACGACCATTTTCAGCAGAAGATACCTTGCTTGACAACAAGGCTCTTCTGAAACTCAGTTTTAAAGCGTCTCTTGCTTAAACAGCCGATTAACAAGCCATCGCTTTCAGCGCATCGCAAGAGCCAGACACCATCAATTTTCCTCCTTTTTTCCTTCTTCTTGCGTGTTTTCGATGACTTCGTCAGGTTCCGCACCTTCATCCGCGCCCTGAGTCTCACCTTCAGTTTCCGGAGAATCATTTTTCTCCGGTTCGGGTTGCTCTGCAGCAGCTTCCGGAGCCTCTGAGCCATCATCTATCTGAGCAGACTGGAGCTTGTCTGTCATTGATTTAAGCTGTTCCTTTTCATCAGACTCTTTCGGAGTTACTCCTGCCTCTGCTGCACTCTCTTCAGAGCCCGTTTCTTCTGCATCACCTGCCCCCTTGTCACTCATTTGAGCGTCGGCTTTGGTTTCCTTAACGGTTTTATCACTTATTGAATCACCTACAGCCCCTCCTTCTTTTCCTGGTGCTTTGTCTGGCATTTCATTCTTCGTATCCCCTGAGGCCACTGTTACAGTATCCGTTCCAGCTATATTGGAAGAAACGGTTATTGCCGCACCATTTGAACCCGGCGAATTTGCAGAGGTTGTCAATGGCTGGGTGGTGGCTGGTAAAGATGACAAGCTGTCCATAAATAAAAACCTCTTTTTTCTTTAGTAGACACCTACCATAGACTTTGACTACCTCTAATTGGTTTCAATGTTTTTTAGAGTATTTTTCTCATAATTTGTCAGACATTATTGCTATGATTTTTAACAGGGAATGTAGCTTGCAAGCCATCATCAATAGATATAGATCGATTGACGTTTGAATTCTGCGAACGTGATGAAATTTATTGGCAGGTTGTTGTATAAAAGATGAAGGTATACGCAGTGACAGATAACAGGATTCTCAACGTTTAAGTAGCTGGCCATATGGAATCGAATATTTCTGGCTACTTGGGCTGGTACTATGCGAGGCACAACGGAGGGAGCATAGCCGTAGCTATGTGACCGGAGTTGTAACGAAGCAGAGTGCCAGCACAAGGAGTCAGAAATATATGATTTCATATGGTTAGCTACTTATGGTGGCAGCCCCATCCATGGATGCCGCCTTAAACCATTCAATCTAAGTTCTTCGGGAAAAACCATAGATTCGCCATGCCGGCAGGCAGGCCACCAGAAAACCCAGTAAAAACAGCGACAACAACCAAAGCAGTTGTTCAAAAGGCAGTGCGATGCTGCTCACAACAGGAATCCAGCCCCCCAGGAACAGAGTCGATACTTTATAGAGAACAACACCAGAACAAAGAGCAAACAGGATTTGCAGCATCGGTTCTGCCAATGTCAGGACTGCCAGCTGCCACGGGCTTACCCCTACCATTCGTAGCAGTTCGACTTCCTGTTTTCGCTCGGCAAAACCGGCAGAAAGATTAAAATACATCATCATCAAAGAGAGCAATCCGATGATAAAACTCATGGCCATAAACACATTATTGAGCATTCGCTGATAGTGCCCAAGCTTTTCCAGTTCTAACGCAGGAATCACTACTTCAAGTGGTGTATTGAAGGTTGACTTCAGTTCTTTCTGCACCTTAAAGAGGGTGTGGTGATGGCGCAATTTTATCAAAATGAAATTAAGATGATCAGTTTTTATGCCATGGGCTTTTCGGATTTTTCGCAGCCCTTCAATAGGAATTAAAATATTACTGTCCAGTGAGGTTCCGGTTTCCATTAAAACCCCCTGAATAATAAATGGCGTTTGATACTCATCTTTTGATGAGGGTGAAAAGCCATTGGCTATCTTCAGGGTTTCTCCGGGCTGATAGTCTCCCGCCAGTCTGGCACCAATAAATGCCGAACGATGATTTCTGAACTCCGTGCCTGATCCATTGCCAATAAAATTAAGGGCTTTCAGCTGCAGCGTTTCCATATAACGTGCAGTACTGCCAGTCACTGTATATCCAAGATGGCTTTCGTTGGTAGACACCGGCGCAGCCCACTCCACATCCTTCAGTTCAGCAATGGTTTCATAGAGATCCCAGGATATTACCGGAGGAGGAGGGCCAATGCGAAAAAGGCTGTAAAGGACAAGATGTGCTGGCTGTGAAGGCGCTCCGACAATCAGGTCTGCACCTGAAGACACCTGTCGGGCATAGGATCGTACAGCTTCATGAATATGGCTGATCACCAGAAGAAGCGCAATGCTGAAAGCAAGAGCCAGAATCGAAATGGTTGTGCGTCCGGCTCTCTGACCAAGGCTTCTGCGCATAATCTTCATAATGACCATCGGTTTTCACGCTCCCTTGCCTGGTTCAAGGTATCCATGTTCACATACCGGTCAAAACCATCAATGCCGTTTTCATCATGGGTGGTACAGATCAGTGTGGCTCCACTTGCACGACACTCATCCTGTAACAGCTGGTAAACGGCTTTCTTCCCCTTGCAATCCATAGCCGAAGCCGGTTCATCCGCCAACACCATTTCAGGCTTGCCGATCAGCGCACGGGCAATGGCAAAGCGTTGCTGTTGACCGGCGCTGTATTGCGCAGCATTTTTTGATAGCCGTGACGGGTCTGTTAAACTGAGCTTGCGAATCAGACGAATGGCATCCTTGGCGGCCGTTTCAGATTTCCTTTCTGCTTCAGACCGCCTTTTCGCCGAGAAATAGCAGGGCAACAAAATGTTATCGAATGCACTTAGATATGGCACCAGCCGATAATGCTGGAAAATAAATCCGATAGAGTCGGCACGGAGTCTTTCCAGAGAGGAGGTGCCAATTTTTCTCATATCATTGCCCAGAACCATCAGGTCACCACTGTTATAGCGAACAAGCCCCATCAGGGCTCTTAACAGGGTGGTTTTGCCAGAGCCATTCCTGCCTTGAAGGCACACCGTTTCACCAGCATCAATAACCAACTCCGGAATTCGCAAAACTTCAGTTTCACCAATACTCTGCTCAAGGTCATGAATGGCAACGGCCTGGACATTTGTCATCTTAATATTTCCGCCTTGATAAAGACCCGCAGTCAGGATAAACAACGATCCTGGTTTTCATGGTCATGGTTATCGGTCGTCTGCCAATAAAGATAAGCACCTGTAATGGGCTTCATAATCTGATCATGGAAAACAACAGGCTCATTTCATATGGAAAGAGACTCTGGCAGTGAATATTTTGGCCTATACTCGAAGCTGCCAGTCATCCAATAACCTGTCTGTTTTATCTGCGCGAGAAATCCCTACCCGATTAGACGTCAACCCTTCCCTAACTTGACACACCCGGAGTTTGATTCATGCCCTTCATCACTCCCCTTAAAACACTAACACTGTTCATCATCACCCTTTTTCTTGCTGGCTGCGCCAGTGATGGCCATCTGAACCGGTGGAGCCAATGTGCCCTGATCGGGGCGGGTACCGGCGGTCTTGTTGGCGCTGCAGCCAACAGTACGAGTTCATCCGACAGAGGTAAATCGGCCGCTTATGGTGCTATAGGTGGTGCCCTGGTCGGTACCGCTATCTGTGCGCTGACTGGCAGTGACAGTGATCACGATGGTGTTCCTGATAACAAAGACCGCTGTGCAGACACCCCCAAAGGCGTAACCGTCGATCACAGTGGCTGCCCGGTAGACTCCGATAATGACGGGGTTCCTGACTACCTGGATAAGTGCGCCAACACCCCTTACGGTGTCACAGTGGATGCTCACGGTTGCCCCGATTCCGACGGTGATGGCGTACCAGACAATATGGATCGCTGCCCCAATACCCCTGTCGATATGGCGGTTAACCAATATGGCTGCCCGATCGACAGTGATGGGGATGGTGTTCCCGATGACATTGATAAGTGCCCGGATACCCCCGAAGGCATTCCCGTCGATGCGGATGGCTGCCCACTACAGAGAGAACTGGGAATGGTTTACTTTGGCTTTGATAAAGCAGACATTGACCCGCCGGGCCGTCAGGCGCTGGACAAAATCGCTGATGTTGCCAAACAACAGTCTGACATTCATCTGACAGCTGTTGGTTACACCGACTCAACCGGCCCGCTGGAACACAACCGAAAACTGGCACTGCGCAGGGCTGAAAGTGTCAAACAATACCTGGAAGAGCGTGGCGTCAGTGGCAATCGCATCAAAGCCGTGGCCGGTGGTGTACTGGAGAGCGGAGATCAAACCAGAGAAGGCCGGAGAAACAACCGTCACGTGACCATCACCATTGAAGGGTAACCTTCATTAACTATTCAGGAACTGTTGTTTAATAACTTCGACATTTCAATAAGCGCTACCCGCTGCCCGAAAAAGACAGGCCACTTGTGCTTTTTTGGGAAGCGGGTAGCGAGCAAGTCTCAGCCAACGGCGGAACTTATTCCGCGACAATTCCTTACCTGTTTCTTTTGGAGCCTGTGAGATAGTATTGGTCAATACTCAAACCTACTCACCCAAAGTCTCCAAGCAGTATCCATGACAGACAATAGCAAAGCCTGTTTTTACGCCCTGGCCACGGCCTTATTGTGGTCGACCATTGCCACCGCCTTTAAAATAGCCCTTAAATATCTCGACCCATGGCAGCTGGTATTCTGGTCCGTGGCAACCTCCACCACCCTGCTTACCATCATTGTCATGATTCAGGGAAAGGCTGGTTTAGTTGTCTCCCAATTCAAACAATCATCGGGATTATTCCTGGCCCTGGGGCTGTTAAACCCTTTTCTCTATCACGTTGCCCTGTTCGGCGCTTACGACCTGCTTCCGGCGCAACAGGCGCAGGCATTAAACTACAGCTGGCCAATGGCACTGACCCTGCTTGCCGTTCCTTTGCTGGGTAAAAAACTGTCGCTTACCAGCCTGCTCTGCTGCCTGCTGGCCTACGGGGGTGTATTGCTTATCTGTACCCGTGGGGAGTTTGAAAGTCTTAATTTCGCCAGTCCCATCGGTGTTATTCTGGCACTGTCAAGCACCATTATCTGGGCGCTTTACTGGCTATTGAATACCCGGCGCGAAGGGGATCCTGTGGTTGGCCTGCTGATCTGCTTCCTCTGTGGACTGCCCTGGATTATTGGTGCCACCGCCCTCTTCTCCGATTTCTGGCCCATTGCCTCTGAAGGTCTGGCAGCAGCGGCCTATGTTGGTCTGATTGAAATGGGCTTTGCTTATATCCTGTGGCTGAAAGCCCTTAAACTGGCGGACAATACTGCCATGGTCAGCAATATCAGCTACCTCAGTCCGTTTCTATCACTGATTTTCATCGCCAATATTCTTGGTGAGTCTATCTATCCGGCCACCTATGCTGGCTTGATTATGATTATTGTTGCCGTTCTGGCTCAGCAGCACTTGAGTAGAAAATAAACGCCATGGCCAGAAACAGCTACTTTGCTTTTAAGCAGTTCAGAATTGACCAGGGTGAATGCGCCATGAAAGTCACCACGGATGCCTGCATCTTTGGTGCGCTTATTGCTGAGTCATCCGGCTTACGACATAGCCAGTCCATTCTGGATATTGGTGCAGGCACCGGGCTGCTCAGCCTGATGGCTGCTCAGAACTGCAATGGGAAAATCACGGCCGTGGAGCTGGATGAAGAAGCGTCACAACAAGCGGTCCTTAACTTTGCCGCCAGTCCCTGGGCCGATCAGCTGCAACTGGTCAATAGCGCTATCCAGATATTCTCTGCCACCAGTCAGCAACGCTTTGACTGTATCATTTCGAACCCGCCTTTTTTTCAACAATCCTTCAAGGGGGACGACCAGCGACGCAACATGGCCCGTCATACCGACAGCCTGAGTTTTACGGATCTTGCCAGGGTGATTTCCCGGCATTTGGCGACCACTGGCGAAGCCTGGATTTTACTGCCCGTGGATTCCACACAGCATTTTTTGAAAGCGGCTGCCACGGAAGGACTGGGTCTGATAAAGCAGATTGGGCTGCGTTCTTCCAGCCGTCATGGGAACCACCGCTATATCCTGGTGTTAAACCGGGATAAACCTCTGGAAACGCACGAGGAGACGGTCACTATATATACCCAGCCTCCTCACTACACGGAAGAAACCAGGCAGTTGATGTCACCTTATTATCTGGCTCTCTAGCACATCATTGCGATGAGTTTGATGTGTACAATCTCCGCTCACCCTGAGCGAAGTCGAAGGGTGATTGGCACAGTCTTTTTCAAGGTATGGTGTTTACGCCCTTCGACTCCGCTCAGGACGAACGGAGTTTGGGAATCATTAACCATCAATTGCATTGCAGCCGCACACTAGTAATCAGCCATGATATTCGATGCAAGTTCGTCAGACCTCAGGCCAATGTTCCGGTCACTTTGCATGACCTGCTCACTGATTGATGAATTAAGATGATCGGATGAGTAGGGAATGGCCAGTCGGACTCGTGGCCGGTTATCAAACTCCACTGCCCATAGCAACGTGACCAGAAACACGCCGCAAAATACCCACGCTGGTTTAATTTTTTTGAACACATTCAAATTTCAAGACCATATATGGCACTGATTTCTAAAAAAAAGCTCCTTTGGTAGTAGGAGCCTCGTTTTTTTTGGTGACGGGTATCAGTCAGGATTATTCCAGTTGTGATCACTGATTAAAACGTTTGTCCATCTCAGCTACTTTATCAAGCCGTCCCACTCTGTACCGAGTTCATTTATTTCACGGGCTGGTTCCTGCACAGGAACACTCTGCCTGTTCATTCGTTCCCGGATTCCCTTAATACCCTGGGATACCGAGTTGACCGCAGCGCTTGCCAGTTCTTTACCACGGGTAAGTGGTTTCATCGCCAGCTCCTTACCACGCAACCCATCCTGGTAACCAGTAACCCATTGATAGGTTGAATAGCCGGCAATCCCCAATCCGCCCGCAGCCAGAAGGGAACCTGTGGTAATTCCCATCGCCGCGGCTGTTGACGCTGTAGCGGCATTACTGCCGTCCATGTCGGCAATCATTCCTTCATCGCCAACACTCTTGTGCCCGATGCCGTGGTGTACCCCGGTGTCGGCAACCATTCCTCCATCGCCAACACTCCTCCGCCCGCGGTGGTGTGCCCCGGTGACGGCACTGTCGACCGTGCTGTTCACTACCGTGGGGTTGTCAACTATTCCTCCATAGTTAACCTGCCCAGCCCCGAAGTCGGCGCGTGCATTTTTACCCGAGGTTTTGACCGTGCAGTACTCCGCCGTGGTGTTGACAACCGTTCCTCTATTGTTAACCTCCCCACCCCCGATGCCAGCGTGTGCGTACTCACCCGAGGTGCTGACATGGCTATCTACCGCCTTGGTGTTGGCAACCTCTCCTCTATAGTCAACCAATCCCACCCCGATGGCGGCGTATGCTTCCGTTTCCGTGGTATTGACCGTGCAGCCCACCGCCTCGGTGTCGGCAACCTTTCCTCCATTGAAAACCACTCCCCCCCCGATGCCGGCGTAGGCATTTTTACCCGTGGTGTTGACCATGCTGTTCTCCGCCATGGTGTTGGCAACCGATCCTCTGGCGACAACATTGCCCCCTCCGATGCCAGCGTATGCATTGTCACCCGAGGTTTTGACCGTGCAACCCTGCGCTGCGGTGTTGCCAACCTTTCCTGTAACATACCCCCCCCCGATGCCGGCGTATGCCTGGTCTTCTGTGGTTTTGACCGTGCTGCCCACCGCCCTGGTGTTGCCAACCTTTCCTCCAAAGTAAACATTCCCCCCCCCGATACCGGCGTATGCACTCTCACCCGAGGTTTCCACCGTGCTATCCACCGCCGTGGTGTTGACAACCGTTCCCAGATCGGAAACCTGCCCCCCTCCGATGCCGGCGTATGCATTCTCACCCGAGGTATTGACCGTGCTGTTCTCCGCCGTGGTGTTGCCAACCATTCCTCCAGCGACAACGTTACCACCCCCGATGCCGGCGTATGCATATTCACCCAGGGTTTTGACCGTGCTGTTCACCGCTTT
This sequence comes from Endozoicomonas sp. ALE010, assembly GCF_049310165.1. Lineage (NCBI taxonomy): Bacteria > Pseudomonadati > Pseudomonadota > Gammaproteobacteria > Oceanospirillales > Endozoicomonadaceae > Endozoicomonas > Endozoicomonas sp. ALE010. Next base: position 51,969 of record NZ_JBLYNV010000039.1, read on the forward strand.
GGTATTGGCAACCGTTCCTCTAACTTCCCCACCCCCAATGCCGGCGTAAACTTTGTCACCCGAGGTTCTGACATGGCTATCTACCGCCGTGGTGTTGGCAACCGTTGCTTTAGCTTCAACCAGCCCGCCCCCGATGCCGACGTATGCACCCTCACCCGAGGTTTCGACCGTGCTGTTCCTCGCCGAGGTGTTGGCAACCGTCGCTTTAGCTTTAACCAGCCCGCCCCCGATGCCGGCGTATGCACCCTCACCCGAGGTTTCGACCGTGCTGTTCCTCGCCGTGGAGTTGGCAACCGTGCCGCCAATATCAACCTCCCCCCCGCCGATGCCGGCGCATGCACTCATACCCGAGGTTCTGACATGGCTATCTACCGCCCTGGTGTTGGCAACCGTGCCGCCAATATCAACCTCCCCTCCGCCGATGCCGGCGTGTGCAGCGTTACCCGAGGTTGTGACATTGCTGTTCTCCGCCGTGGTGTTGGCAACCCTTCCTCCCGCTTTAACCAGCCCTCCCCCGATGGCGGCACCTGAAAGGACACCCGAGGTTTCAACCGTGCTGTTCACCGCCATGGTATTGGCAACCGTTCCTTTAACCTGCCCGCCCCCGATGCCGGCGCATGCATTGACACCCGAGCTTGAGGTTTCGACCCTGCTGTTCACCGCCGTGGTGTTGGTAACCATCCCTTCAACCTGTCCTCCCCCAATGCCGGCGTATGCATAAAAACCCTCGGTTTCGACCCTGCTATCGACCGCCGTGGTACCGGCAACCTTTCCTCCAATATCAACCTGCCCTGCCCCGATGCCGGCATCTGACCCCCAACTCAAGGTCTTGACCGTGCTGTTCACCGCCAGGGTGTCGGTAACCGTCCCTTTAACCAGTCCCGCTCCGATACCCGCCTCGGCACTGTATTGCGAGGTTTCGACCCTGCTGTTCACTGCGGTGGTGTCGGCAACCGTTCCTCCGACACCAACCCTTCCCGCCCCGATGCCTGCGTTTGAATACCAATCAGAGGTTTCGACCGTGCTGTTCACTGCGGTGGTGTTGGCAACCGTGCCGTCATCGAAAACCTCTCCCCCCCCGATGCCGGCGGGTGCATTCCTGCCCGAGGTTGAAATATGTGCATTTTCGGCCAGGATATCCCTGACTGTGCCATTAACTTTACAGGCCACCAGACCTGTGGGCCCCTCGGAGTTTATATGGGCACCGGTAAAGTGAAGCTTGCTAACGGTGCCTTGGTGCAGCTTTTTAACAAAACAGTTAGTCAGGTTGTCGATCCTGTGATAATCGCCAGCGTACTCGCCGGTGAATGGGTGGGTATCATTGCCAATGGATTGATAGTCTTTAGTGACAACAATATTCGCTGTCTGTTGATAGGTACCGTTTAGTGGATAGTCGGGATGTCGACCAATCTTGCCCAGGGTTTTTGCATCATTAATCTTTATGGGTGTTGACACTGTGGCGGCATTTTCCGGGCAAGCATTACTGTTCGAAAAATCCAGCGCATCCAGAAATTCAGTTCTCGAAGAGCAATTGGCTGTTAACACACGCAGGTCTGCTTTTTGGCAAAGAAGCTGATCATTGGAGATAGATCCAGAATTCTCTTTAATGCCATTGACATAGCTGTTCACCGCCGTGGTGTTGGCAACCGTTCCTCTAACGTCTCCACCCCCGATGCCGGCGTCTGCATCTGTACCCGAGGTTTCGACCCTGCTGTTCACCGCCGTGGTATTGGCAACCGTTCCTCTAACGTCTCCACCCCCGATGCCGGCGTCTGCATCTGTACCTGAGGTTTCGACCGTGCTGTTCACCGCCGTGGTGTTGGCAACCGTTCCTTCGACCCAAACAATCCCCCCCCCGATGCCGGCGTCTGCATGTGTACCCGAGGTTGCGACCGTGCTGTTCACCGCCGTGGTGTTGGCAACCGTTCCTTCGACC